>NZ_JBSFPT010000029.1:0-29942 GCF_053588335.1 Microbacterium sp. NPDC003461
GCTCGGCGCGGCCGCCCGCGGTCGCAGGAAGTCCCAGAACCCCCGGTTCGAATCGAGCGAGGGGCGGTTCTCGTCGCTCATCTGGCCGCACGCTCGCGCTTCGCGCTCGCACAGCGATCGGCTGCTGTGGAGGGGCGCCCGATCGGTTGCACCCATCGGTTGAATGGGGTTTCACCGATCGGTTGCGCCCATCGGTTGCTGAACGGAGCGGCCGGAGGCCGCGGAGATGAAGCGACCAGTGCAACCGTCATGGACTTGCGGTGGTCGCTTCATCTTCGTTCGCTGGCGCTCACTTCGTTCAGCAACCGGCAGGTTTCACCGTTCGGCTGCACCCCATCGGTTGCTGAACGGAGCGCCGCAGGCGCGGAGATGAAGCGAAACCGCAGGCGGCCGCCCGCGGTTACGGCAGGTTGCCGGTCAGGCGGCCGTGGAAGTCGCCGCTGGCGTCGTTCATGCCCACGATCTCCACCGTCGTGCCGCGCTGGCCGTACTTGTGCACGATCGCGTCGAGGGCCGCGACGGTCGAGGCGTCCCACACATGCGAGCGCGACATGTCGATGACCACCCGATCCGGGTCGTCCGCGTAGGCGAACTGCGTCGTGAGGTCGTTCGACGAGGCGAAGAACAGCTCGCCGTCCACGTCGTAGCGTGCCGTCGATCCGTCGTCGCTGACGCGCCGCGTCACCGTCGTGAAGTGCGCCACGCGCCGCACGAACAGCACGGCGGCGGTCACGACGCCGATGACGACGCCGACGGCCAGGTTGTGCGTGATGACGACGGGGATGACGGTGAAGAGCATCACGATCGTCTCGCTCTTGGGCATGCGCCGCAGCGTGGCGGGGCGGATCGAGTGCCAGTCGAACGTGAGCACCGAGACCATGATCATGATCGCGACGAGCGCGGCGATCGGGATGACGGCCATCACCGGCCCGAGGAACCACACGAGCACGAGCAGGAACAGGCCGGCGGCGAAGGTGGAGATGCGCGTGCGGGCGCCCGAGACCTTCACGTTGATCATGGTCTGGCCGATCATGGCGCAGCCGCCCATGCCTGCGAAGAAGCCCGACAGCACGTTCGAGACGCCCTGGCCCCACGACTCGCGCGTCTTGTTCGAGTGGGTGTCGGTCACGTCGTCGACGAGCTTGGCCGTCATGAGCGACTCGAGCAGGCCGACCGCCGCCATGCCGAACGCGTAGGGCGCGATGATCTGCAGCGTCTCGAGCGTGAGCGGCACGTCGGGCAGGAAGAACAGCGGCGGGCCCGAGGGCAGCTCGCCCATGTCGGCCACGGTGGGCACCTCGATGTCGGCGAGCAGCACGACGAGCGACATCACGATCACCACGACGAGCGGCGCCGGGACGGCGGTCGTGAGCTTGGGGAACAGCCACAGGATGAGCAGGCTCGCGGCGATGATGGGGTAGACCAGCCACGGCGCGTTCTCGAAGTGCTGCAGCTGCGCGATGAAGATGAGGATCGCGAGCGCGTTCACGAAGCCGACCATCACGCTGCGCGGGATGAAGCGCATGAGCCGGGCGACGCCGAGCACGCCGAGCAGCACCTGGATGACGCCGCCCAGGATGACCGTGGCGAGGAGGTAGTCGAGGCCGTACTGCTCGTTCACCGGCGCGATCACGAGTGCGACGGCGGCGGTCGCGGCCGTGATCATCGCCGGCCGGCCGCCGAGGAACGCGATCGAGATCGCCATGACGATCGACGAGAACAGTCCCACCTGCGGATCCACACCCGCGGCGAGCGAGAACGCGATGGCCTCGGGGATGAGGGCGAGGGCGACGACGAGACCGGCGAGCACCTCGCGCGTGAGCAGCTTGGGGGAGCGCAGGGCCTCGCGCACCGAGGGGCGCGGGCGGTAGCGGTCGGGCGCGGGCGCGGACATGCGTCCTCCAGGGGCGGGGCGGGATGATGGGATCGGCGACGGCGCCGGATCGGCGCGAGCGCGCCGCGGCAACTCTACCGTTACGGGAGGGTTGGATCAAAAGGGAGAGGGCGAGGATGGCGGAGACGATGCACATCGGCGAGGTCGCCGAGCGCACCGAGCTGTCGCTGCGCACGCTGCGGCACTACGACGAGATCGGGCTCGCGAGCCCGAGCGACCGCACCGCCGGCGGCTTCCGCCTCTACACCGAGATCGACGTCGAGCGCCTGCTGCTCATCCGCCGCATGAAGCCGCTCGGCTTCTCGCTCGAGTAGATGGGCGAGGTCCTCGCCGCGCGCGACGCGCTCGCGGCCGACCCGCGCGATCCCGCGGCGCGGGCGGCGCTCGAGACCTTCGTGGTCGACGCGCAGGAGCGCCGCGAGAAGCTCGCCCGCCAGCTCGACGCCGCCGACGAGCTGATCCAGCGGCTCCGCGGGGTCTGAAGCCCCCATCGGTTGCTGAACGGAGCGGCCGGAGGCCGCGGAGATGAAGCGACCACCGCAACCGTCATGGACTTGCTGAGGTCGCTTCATCTTCGTCCGCTGGCGCTCACTTCGTTCAGCAACCGTGGGGTTTCACCGTTCGGTTGCACCCATCGGTCGCTGAACGGAGCGGCCGGAGGCCGCGGAGATGAAGCGACCACCGCAACCGTCATGGACTTGCTGTGGTCACTTCATCTTCGTCCGCTGGCGCTCACTTCGTTCAGCAACCGTGGGGTCGCACCGATCGGTCGCACCCCATCGGTTGCTGAACGGAGCGGCCGGAGGCCGCGGAGATGAAGCGACCACCGCAACCGTCATGGACTTGCTGTGGTCACTTCATCTTCGTTCGCTGGCGCTCACTTCGTTCAGCAACCGTGGGGTCGCACCGATCGGTCGCACCCCATCGGTTGCTGAACGGAGCGCCGCAGGCGCGGAGATGAAGCGACCAGCGCAACTCGGCGGGCCGGTGCGAGCGCATAGGCTCGAAGCGTGACGACGTACGTGATCCAGGTGGCGATGGATGAGGAGGCGGCCCCGTTCCTCGAGGCCGCGGCGGAGGCGAGCGAGCCGATCCGGATCGGGCGCGCCGTGCATCGCGGCATCGTGCTGGGCGGGCGCACGGTCGTGCTCGTCGTCTCCGGCATCGGCATGGTCAACGCCGCCGACGCCGCCGCGGGCGCGATCCACCGCTACGGGCCCGACGTCGCGCTCATCGGCGCCGGCACGGCGGGCGGCCTGGCGAGTGCCGTGGCGGTGGGCGACGTGATCGTCGGCACCGAGGCCGTGAACGTCGACGCCGACGCGCGGGCCTTCGGGTACGTGCTCGGGCAGACCCCCGGCATGCCCGCCCGCTACGCCGCCGATCCGGTCCTTCTCGATGCTCTCGGCGGTGGCAACGGCGTGCGGATCGGCGCGATGGGCGCCGGCGAGAAGTTCGTCACGGTCGAGCTGGCGCACGCGCTGCGCCGCGACTTCCCCGAGCTGCTGTCGGTCGACATGGAGACCGCGGCCGTGGCGCAGGTGGCGCACAACCACGGTGCGCGCTTCGCCGTGGCCCGCGGCGTGAGCGACCTGTGCGCGCCGACGGCCGAGCAGTTCGAGACGCACGTCGACGACGCCGCCGAGCGATCCGCCCGCGTCGTGATCGCCGCCCTGGGGCGCCTGTGAGCGCGGCGATCCCCGTTGGCGAGGACGATCCGGCCGCCGGCGGTCCTCTGGAACCGGGATCTCCTCGTGAACCGTTGCCCGCTCGTCGACCGGAGGCGCGCAGCGCCGGAGCGGAGGCGGGCCGAGCGAGCGAAGCGAGCCGAGGCCAGGGCGAGCCGGAGCCGGACGCCCCGGCCCGCCGGATCCGGCTCGACATCGCGTACGACGGCACGAACTTCAAGGGCTGGGCCCGGCAGCCGAAGCTGCGCACGGTGCAGGGCACGCTCGAGGCGGCGCTGACCCGCATCGCGGGCTCGCCCGTGCTGCTCGTGGTGGCCGGCCGCACCGACGCCGGCGTGCACGCCACCGGCCAGGTGGCCCACGCCGATCTCACCGAGGATCAGTGGGCGCGCATGACCCAGCGGCGCCGGGCACACCCCGCGCCGGCCGGCGCCGATCCGGCCGCCGTCATCGCCCGTCGCCTCGCCGGCGTGCTGGGGCACTACGCCGACGCGGCGGTGCTGCGCACGTCCACGGCGCCCGAGGGGTTCGACGCGCGCTTCTCGGCGTCGTGGCGCCGCTACGAGTACCGCGTCGCCGACACGCGATCCGGATACGACCCGCTGCAGCGCCACCGCACCGCGCGCGTGCGCGCGACGCTCGACGAGGCCGCCATGGACGAGGCAGCGCGCGGGCTGGTCGGGCTGCACGACTTCGCCGCGTACTGCAAGCCGCGGCCCGAGGCCACGACGATCCGCACGCTGCTGGAGTTCGACTGGCGGCGCGACGAGGGCGGCGTGCTCGTGGCGAACGTGAAGGCCGACGCGTTCTGCCACAGCATGGTGCGCGCGCTCGTGGGCGCGTGCGTCGCGGTGGGGGAGGGCAAGCTCGCCCCGGCCGACCTGCAGGTGCTGCGCGAGGCGCAGGAGCGCACGAGCGCGTTCAAGGTGCTCGAGGCGCGCGGGCTCACGCTCACCGAGGTCGGCTACCCGGCCGACGACCAGCTCGCCGCCCGCGCCGAGCGCACGCGCAACCGCCGCGACCGCGAGTGAGCCGCGAAACAGCATCTGGGCGCCGAGACCGCGTGCAGACGCCACTGTCTCGGCGCGCATTTGCTGTCTCACCGGAATCGGGGTCAACCCGTACCTCGCGCTGAGGCGGGGCGCGTAGCGTGGACGCCGTGAAGGTGCTGTCATACAACCTGCGCAAGCATCGCGCGGCCACGGAGCTCGAGGAGCTCGAGGAACGGCACGAGCCCGATGTGCTGTGCCTGCAGGAGGCCGACGTCGCGGCGCTGCCCGAGCGCGTGGACGAGATGCGCCTGGCCGCCGCCACCGACCGCAACCGGCTGGGCCTCGCGGTGTACTACCGCGAGAACGCGTTCCGGCTGAAGGACACGGCGTCGCTGGGGCTCAAGAAGTCGCTGCACGACATGGTGCTGCGCCCCGCGCACGAGCGGGTGCTCGGCGTGCAGCTGCACGACATCGACGCCGGCCGCGAGGTGACGGTCGCGTCGTTCCACGCCGCGCCGCTCACGGCGCTGAACTCCCTGCGCCGCTCGCAGATCGGCTCGGCGCTCGAGGCGCTCGAGCGGCTGGGCCCCGGCACCCCCACGCTCATGGTGGGCGACTACAACTACCCCGTGTTCAAGGAGAACCTGGGCGAGCGGATGCGCCGGCGCGGCTACGACCTCACCCTCAGCGACTCGCGCACCTACATGCGCTACCGCTTCTTCCGCGGGCACTACGACTTCGTCACCTCGCGCGGCCTGTCCATCGAGCACGTCGTCACGCTGCCGCAGGGATCGAGCGACCACCTGCCGATCCTCGTCACCGCCGAGTACCGCCGCGGGCACGGCGAGGCGCTCTGACCCGACCGCGGCGTCGACGGATCGCGACGCCGACCGGATCGCGAGGCCGCCGGATACCGACGGATCGCGACGCCGACCGGATCGCGAGGCCGCCGGATACCGACGGATCGCGATGCCGACCGGATCGCGACGCGTCCCGATCCGCGCTCAGGCGCCGCCCGAGCCGTCCCCCGACTCCGTGCCGGTGTCGGGCGGCGGCACGGGCTCCTCGGTGGGTTGCGACGGATCGGTCGGCTGCGGATCCGTCGGGGCGGGCGTCTCCGTGCCGGTACCGCCGCCCGTGTCGCCCCCGCCGGAGGACGGCGGCGTGACGGGCGTGTACCCGATGCCGTCGTCCGCCGCCTCGAGCGCGGCCAGCCGCGCCTGCTCCTGCCGCAGCACGTCGACGGCGGCGATGAACTCGTCGAGCTCGGCCAGGCCCTCGCCGCCCGCCGCGCGTGCCGCGAGCACGGCGTCGGCGGCGACGTCGAGGGCCTCGTGGAGGTACGCGGCCGGCAGCGGGTTGGCGTCGTGCTCGGCCTCGGCCACGCCGGCGAGCGTGCCGTAGGCCGTGTCGAGCGCGGCGAGGAGCGCGGCGTGGGCCCCGGCCAGCGCGTCGGATGAGGCATCGATCCCGTCGCGCGCCGCGGTGACGGCGGCGGCGCGCTCCTCGGTCGCGGCGATCTCCTCCTCGGCCTGCGCGATGCTCGCGGGCCGGTCGTCCGGCACCTCGAGGTCGGCGGGCAGCGCCACGGCGCCCGCGCGCCCGGCCTCGTCGGAGAGCCCGCCCGCCGCCGCGCGCACGGCGTCGATCTGCTCGGCCGGGAGCACGTCGACCGCGCGGTCCATCGCCTGCGTCACGCGCGTCGCCAGATCGGTCGCCGGGCCGACCGACGCCATCAGCTCGGCGTGCGCGCCCGTGAGGTCAGCTGCCGTCACTGCGAAGAACGCGTTCTGTTCGAGGCTGTTGAAACGGAAGTACGGTTCGTTGAGAAGCAGCTGCGCCGCGTTCTCGGGCGTCAGCACGTCACCCGTGGCAAGAGTCACCGGGCCGATTGCGGGCAGAAGATACGACAGCCCAATCGGGTCGAAAGACATGAAGGCGTCGACGTCGCCGCGGCCTTCACGTGCCCACCAGCCCTGGAGAATGCCCGCTGCGGTGGGAAAGTCCGGCACCATTGTGAAGTCCGGCGTGTAGCGGCCGATCTTGTCGCCATAGATATTGACGGCTGCCTCATCGAGGGGAACGACAGGTTCCGGGAGCGGCTGCTGGAAGTCGGAGCTGCTTGCCTGATCGACGATCGCGAGTCGGCCGTCCTCCGCGCGCAGGACCATGAACGAGGCCGCATTCCCACCCAGGCTCCGTGCCTCCGAGTTGCCCTGGAACATCAGCAGGTAGTCGCGCGGGCCGTTGGCGCCCAGCGCGTTGGGCAGCACGCTCGCCACGTCGCGCACGGGCTGGATCATCGGCTGGATCTCCGAGAGGGCGTCGTCCAGCTGCTTCACGCCGCCCGCGACCTGCGAGATGAGGGCTGATCGGTCGATCGGGGCCAGCGTGTCGACCGCGTCGTTCACGCCGGCGTCGATCCGGTCGATGAGGGGGACGAGATCCGCGACCGCCTGCACGTCGATCCGGCCGTCCTGCGGGCGGAAGGTGTCGAGGCTGATCGACGCCGCGGGCGTGACCACCTCGGCGGCTAGGTGATCCGTCGCCTCGGCGACCAGGCGGACCGCGGCGAGGTCGTCGCCGATGAAGGGCACGGCCTCGGCCAGGCCCCACAGCGTGCCGCTGGTGCCCGCGACCGCGGCGCGCGTCTTCGTGCTCAGCTGGCTCGCCGCGGCGGTGGCCGCATCCGACTCGCCTGCGAGCACCGCCCGCTGCACCTCGGCGACATCCGTCATCGCCGACTCGAGCTGCGCGCGCACGCCCATCGCCTGGTCGTACAGGCGCTTGGCCGCGAGGCCGCCGGCCACGAGAAGGGCCAGGATGACCGCGACGACCGTGAGCCAGATCCACAGGCACCGGCGGGATCGCTTCGGGCGGTCGGCGGATGCGTCGGCGGGTGCGTCGGCGGCGGATGCGTCGTGCTCGGCGGGGAGCGCCGTCGTCTCGGCGTCGTCGTCTCGCGGGGCCGGGGCGGGCTCGACGTCCCGACGCTGCTGGCGTGCTTCGCGGCGGCTTACGGGGCGGTTCTCGCTGTCCACCGGGGTATTCAAGCACGCCCGCCTCGACGGGCGCCGCCGGTGGGTGCGCGCTGGGGGCTGCCCGTTACCGGCCGGGGATCGTGTGGGCAGGCGCGGCGCGGGTGAGCAGGCGGGCCAGGACGGCGCCGACGAGGGCACCCGTGCCGTTGGCGACGACGTCGCTGAGCGTGGGGAAGCGCGAGGGGATCGCGAACTGCACGAGCTCGATCACCACGCTCGTGCCCAGGCCGAGCAGCAGCACGTGCCAGGGCCGCAGACGCGGCCAGCTCCACACGAGCAGCGCCCCGAACGGCACGAACAGCGCGACGTTTGCCAGGAACTCGAGCACCGTGTAGCCGACGTCGAACGGCACGCCGAGGGGAACGAGCAGCCGGGCGGCCGCGGCGACGACGCCGGTGACCCGGCCGGCCTGGTCGGCGGGCAGCCACACGATCAGCGCGAGCGCGACGAGGTACGGGGCGAGCGCCGCGCGCGCGGTCAGCGTGAGCATGCGGGTTCGGGCGAGTCGGGAGGGCATCCCGGTCAGGGTAGCCGCGCCGGGCGGATCGTTCGGTGGGGGCTTCCGGGTGTCGACCGCGGGAGCGGATCGCGGTGTGCGGCGGTGGCGCGGTCGGATGGCTGGGGTCGGGTGCCGTGAGGGGCGGGGTTCGTCCACAGGGGCGCGTCGGGATGAGTTATCCACGGATCTTCGATTTCCGCTCTGGCGTGGGGATATCCGGCTTCGAATGTCGGAGGTCCGGGGAAGAATCGGAGCATGAACTTCCTCACCGACCTCGAGCAGCGGATCGACGCCGTGGCGGCGCTCGCCGCGATCGACGTCGCCGATGCCGCGCGGCAGTCGGACGAGGTGGTGGTGCGCCTGGCCGAGCTCGGAGCCGAGCTGATGCGCGTGGGCGAGCGGCTGCAGACGATCGCGGCGGGCGTGGCGGCGTCGAGGTCGACGCGCGACGCGGGGCACGGCGGCCTCGCGCAGGCGCGCGGGCATCGGAACGCCGTGGCGCTGCTGCAGGAGGTGTCGGGGTCGTCCCGCGCCGACGCGGCGAAGCGGGTGCGGGTGGGCGAGTCGCTGCTGCAGACGGCGGCGGTCGGCGACCCGCGTCTCGCGGCGGCGGCGGCGGCGGGTGCGGGGGATGCGGATGCGGCGGGATCAGCGGGTGCTGCGGGTGCGGGATCGGCGGGTGCGGGTGCCGGCGAGCCCGGTGTGTTCGGGGATGGGGCGGAAGGGCCGGGCGGTTCGGCGGGAGAGGGCGGTTCTGCGGGAGCGGGGATGGAGCTGCCCTGGCACGCGCCCGTGGACGCGGCCCTGCTCGGCGGGCGGGTGACGACGGCGCAGGCCGATGCGATCCTGCGCGGGCTGGGCGAGCCGCCCGTCGAGCCGGGTGCCGACGGTGCCACGGCGGGAACCATCGAGGCGTGGCGCGTCGCGGCCGAGCAGCTCCTCGACGAGGCGGCGATCCGCACGGTGGAAGACCTCGCGGCGGCCGGGCGGCAGATGCGCGACCGGCTCGACCCGTCGGGAGCGCAGGCGCGGTACCTCGCGCGACACGAGGCGCGCTCGTTCCGCATGTGGACCGACGGCGACGGCATCCACCACGCGAAGCTGCGCTTCGACGATCACGGCGGCGCGTGGATGCGGGCGATGATGGACTCCGCCCTGCGGCCGCGGCGCGGCGGGCCGCGGTTCGTCGACGCCGCCGAGGCCGAGAAGGCCCGCGACCTGGTCGACGACCCCCGTTCGAACGAGCAGCTCGCCTACGACCTGCTGATCGACGTGCTCCAGGCGGGCGCCACGGCCGAGGCCGAGAAGGTCTTCGGCGCGCGGCAGCCCGGCGTGCGACTCGTCGTGGTGAACGACGAGCTCGAGGCGCGCGACGCCTCCGGGCGGCCTGCCGGGGTGGGGCACCTCGAGGACGGCGGCGAGACCGTGCCGGCGGCGGCGGTCGAGCAGGCGATCTGCAGCGCCGGCACCGTGCCGGTGACCGTCGACAGCTGCGGCAAGCCGCTCGACGTGGGGCGCGAGCAGCGGCTGTTCACCCCGAGGCAGCGGATCGCGCTGGCCGTGCGCGACGGCGGGTGCCTGTGGCCGGGCTGCGTGATGCGCGCGTCGTACTGCGAAGCCCATCACATCGACGAATGGGCGGCTCACGAGGGGCGCACCGATGTCGAGCGGGGCGTGCTGCTGTGCAGATACCACCACATGAACCTGCATCACCGTGGCTATCGCATCCGGCGGGATGGCACCGGTCCGCTGATGCTGCATCCGCCCGACGGGCCGGGTATCGAGCTGCGCCCCCAGTCGCCCCTGCGGTGGCGATGGGGACCGCCGACGCGGGCCGCGTGAGGCGCCGGGGGCGGGCGGGGTGTCGGGCCGGGACCGGGCGCAGGGCATCGGGCCCCGGCCGGGCGCCGGTGTCTCCGGCGCGGGGGCGCGCGCGGGGCCGGGGGCGGGCGTGGGGTCGGACCGCGTGACGAGCCGCCCCCGGCCGTGGCGCGCGGCCGGGCCGTGGCGCGCGGCCGGGCCGGGGCGGAGGCCGTGGCGGCGGGCGGGCGCGGGTCGGGCGGGGGTGGCGTGGAGGGGCCGGCCCCACGCGGTTCGCGGATCGGGCCCTCGTGCGATAGGATGACTCTTTGGTGTCCACTGCGGGCACCGCGAACGTGAGCCCTCCACCGTGCGGGTTCCGGATCCGTCCGGTCCGGAACAGCCACAGGAGCGGGATTCACGAACGTCTCCGTTCGAACAGAAAGCAGCACTACTGTGACGCGCACTTACACCCCGAAGGCCGGTGAGGCTCAGCGTGAGTGGCTCGTGATCGACGCCACCGACGTCGTCCTCGGCCGCCTCGCCTCGCACGCCGCCGCGCTCCTGCGTGGAAAGCACAAGGCGACCTTCGCCCCCCACATGGACATGGGCGACTTCGTGATCATCGTGAACGCCGAGAAGGTCGCGCTCACGGGTCAGAAGCTGCAGAAGAAGCTGGCCTACCGCCACTCCGGCTACCCGGGCGGCCTCAAGTCCGTCTCGTACGCCGAGCTCCTGGAGAAGAACCCCGTCCGCGCCGTCGAGAAGGCGATCCGCGGCATGCTGCCGAAGAACACCCTCGGTCGTCAGCAGCTCGCCAAGCTGAAGGTGTACGCCGGTGCCGAGCACCCGCACGCCGCCCAGCAGCCCAAGACGTACACCCTCGACCAGGTCGCGCAGTAAGCGCCGCCGCAGCTAAGGACTTCATCGTGGCGAACGACACCACCGACTTCCCGCAGAACTACTCGACCGAGACCCCGGACGCCGAGGTCGCCGCCGAGGCGCCCCGCCCCGTCGTCAGCGTCCCCGGCGCGGCCGTGGGCCGCCGCAAGGAGGCCATCGCGCGCGTGCGCCTGGTCCCCGGATCGGGCACC
The DNA here is from genome assembly GCF_053588335.1 of Microbacterium sp. NPDC003461. NCBI lineage: Bacteria > Bacillati > Actinomycetota > Actinomycetes > Micrococcales > Microbacteriaceae > Microbacterium > Microbacterium sp. NPDC003461. The sequence goes on from NZ_JBSFPT010000029.1 coordinate 11,009, forward strand.
CTCACGATCAACGGCCGCACGTTCGAGGACTACTTCCCGAACAAGCTGCACCAGCAGCTGATCACCGACCCGTTCACCGTGCTCAACCTCACGGGCGCGTACGACGTGATCGCCCGCATCTCGGGCGGCGGCCCCTCGGGCCAGGCCGGCGCGCTGCGCCTCGCCATCGCCCGTGCGCTGAACGAGATCGACCGCGAGAACAACCGACCGACCCTGAAGAAGGCCGGGTTCCTCACGCGCGACGCCCGCGTCATCGAGCGCAAGAAGGCCGGCCTCAAGAAGGCCCGCAAGGCCTCGCAGTTCTCGAAGCGCTGATCGGACCGGCTCCGATGCCGCTCTTCGGCACGGACGGCGTGCGAGGGCTTGCCAACGGCACCCTCACCGCCGACCTTGCTCTCTCCCTGGCCCAGGCGACCGCGGTCGTCCTGGGCCAGGGGCGGGCGGCCGAGGCGCGTCGCGCCGCCGGCCGACGCGCGCGCGCCGTCATCGCGCGCGACCCCCGCGTCTCGGGCGAGTTCCTCTCGGCCGCCGTCTCGGCGGGCCTGGCCTCGTCGGGCGTCGACGTCTACGACGCCGGCGTGATCCCGACCCCCGCGCTCGCGTTCCTCATCGGCGACTTCGACGCCGACTTCGGGATCATGATCTCGGCGTCCCACAACCCCGCGCCCGACAACGGCATCAAGGTGTTCGCGCGCGGCGGCGTCAAGCTGCCCGACGTCGTCGAGCAGCGCATCGAGCGCTACCTCGACCGCGAGCGCTGGCTGCCCACGGGCGCCGAGGTCGGGCGCATCCGGCGGTTCTCCGACGCCGAGGACCGCTACCTCATGCACCTGCTGGCCTCGCTGCCGAACCGGCTCGACGGCATCCACGTGGTGCTGGACTGCGCCCACGGCGCGGCCTCCGGCGTCTCGCCCGACGTCTTCCGGGACGCCGGTGCCACCGTCACCGTCATCGGGGCCGATCCGGACGGCCTCAACATCAACGACGGCGTCGGATCGACCCACCTCGAGCACCTCACGGAGGCCGTCGTGCGCCTGGGCGCCGACGTCGGCATCGCGCACGACGGCGACGCGGATCGCTGCCTCGCCGTGGACGCGAACGGCCGCGTCGTGGACGGCGACCAGATCATGGCGATCCTCGCCGCGTCGATGCACGAGCGAGGTCAGCTGACGAACGACACGCTCGTCGCGACCGTCATGAGCAACCTCGGCCTGCACGTGGCCATGCGCGAACGCGGGATCACGGTGGTCCAGACCGCGGTCGGCGACCGCTACGTGCTCGAGGCGATGAGCGAGGGCGGGCACGCCCTGGGCGGCGAGCAGTCGGGCCACGTCATCATGAGCGAGTTCGCCACGACCGGCGACGGCGTGCTCACCGGGCTCCACCTCGTGGCCGAGATGGCGCGCACGGGCCGCTCGCTGGCCGAGCTCGCGTCGATCATGACCGTGTACCCGCAGGTGCTCGTGAACGTGCGCGACGTCGACAAGGCGCGCTGCGCCGACGACGAGGGCGTGCAGGCCGCCGTGCGCGCGGTGGAGGCCGAGCTCGGCTCGACCGGGCGCGTGCTGCTGCGGGCCTCGGGCACCGAGCAGCTCGTGCGCGTCATGGTCGAGGCCGCCGACGAGGCGACGGCACAGCGCCACGCCGACGAGCTCGCCGCCGTCGTCCGCGACCGCCTCGCGCTGTAGACGCCGCACGGCCTCGATTCGCTTCGCTCGTCCGGCCGACGAGCGATCTTGCTGTGGTCGCTTCATCTTCGTTCGCTGGCGCTCACTTCGTTCAGCAACCGTGGGGTCGCACCGATCGGTTGCACCCATCGGTTGCTGAACGGAGCGGCGAAGCCGCGGAGATGAAGCGACCACCGCAACCGGGTCGTGCCCCGTGCCGGGGGTTGCTGTGGTCGCTTCATCTTCGGCCGCTGGGGCGGCCTTCGTTCAGCAACCGGGGAGTTTCACCGGTCGGTTGCACCCATCGGTCGCTGGCGCAGGCCGGTCCTGCCCCGAGGGAGCGGGGCCGGGCGGGTCAGGGGCGGCTCGCGAGATCCTCGATCCGGCGCAGCATCACGCCCTCGCGCAGGGCCCACGGGCTGATCTCGAGCTCCTCGACGTCGAGCGCCGCCATCGCCTCGTGCAGCACGACGGCCCCCGCCGTGATCTGGAAGGTGCGGTCGGCCGTGATGCCGGGCAGCTCCTGGCGCGCGGACGCCGGGATGCGCGCGAGCACCGGGATCCAGGAGGCCAGCGACTCGCGCGGCAGCATCCAGCGCTCGGTGCCCGACCAGCCGGGCCGCCGGTACCCCGCCAGCCGCGCCAGGGATCGGATCGTCTTCGACGAGCCGACGACGTGATCGGGGCGCGGCAGGCGCCGGTACTTCCGGGCGATCGGCGCGAGCGACTCCGCGGCGTGCTCGCGCAGCTTCGCGAGCGCGCCCTCGCCGGGAGGGTCCTTCGGCAGGAAGCGCACCGTCATGCGGCCCGCGCCCAGCGGCACGGAGTGCGCCGCGTGCGGCAGCTCCTCGCTGCCGCTGGCGATCTCGAGCGAGCCGCCGCCGATGTCGAACAGCAGGATCCGCCCCGCCGACCAGCCGAACCAGCGGTGCACCGCGAGGAACGTCATCCGCGCCTCGTCGTCGCCGCCGAGCACGACCAGCGGCTGCCCCAGCGCGTCCTCGATCGCGGCGATCACGTCGCGCCCGTTCCTGGCCTCGCGCACCGCCGACGTCGCCGTGGCGAGCAGCTCGGCCACGCCCTCCTTCTCGGCGACCTCCTTCGCCTTGTGCACCGCGCGCAGCAGGGCCCTGACGCCCTCGCGCGTGATGGCGCCGTTCTCGTCGAGGTACCGCATGAGCCGCAGCACCGACTTCTCGCTCGTCGTGGCGAGCGGCCGGCCGCCGGCGTGGGCATCGGCGACGAGCAGGTGGACGGTGTTCGAGCCGATGTCGAGGACACCGAGACGCATGTCAGAACGCTAGCGCGCCGGTGGCGGCCGCGCCCGCGGCTACGATGATGCGGATGAGCGCCGCAGTCGATTCCCTCCCGCACTCCCGGTACCGGGAGATCGCGCGCGCCGACTGGGCGCGGCTGGCGGCCGGAATGGATCAGCCGCTCACCGAGCAGGAGATCGTGCAGATCCGCGGCATCGGCGACCGGCTCGACCTGAACGAGGTGCGGGAGGTCTACCTGCCCCTCAGCCGGCTGCTGAGCATCTGGGCGAAGGCGCACCGCCGGATCGGCGCCGACGTGACGAGCTTCCTCGGGGAGGAGGACCAGACGACGCCGTTCGTCGTGGGCGTGGCCGGGTCGGTCGCCGTCGGCAAGTCGACGATCGCGCGCCTGCTGCGCGAGCTGATGAGCCGGTGGTCCGACACCCCGCGCGTCGAGCTCGTCACGACCGACGGCTTCCTGTACCCGAACGCCGAGCTCGAGCGGCGCGGCCTGATGGACCGCAAGGGGTTCCCCGAGTCGTACGACCGCCGCGCGCTCGTGAAGTTCCTCACCGACGTCAAGAGCGGCGCCGAGATCGTGCACGCGCCGTTCTACTCGCACGTGCGCTACGACATCGTGCCCGACGCGCAGGTGACCGTGCGGCGCCCCGACGTCGTCATCGTCGAGGGGCTCAACGTGCTGCAGCCGCCGCCGTCGCCCAACGGCGTGTCGGTGAGCGACCTGTTCGACTTCTCCATCTACGTCGACGCCGAGACCGACCACATCGCCTCCTGGTACGTCGACCGCTTCCTCGCGCTGCGCGAGGGCGCGTTCTCCAACCCCTCGTCGTACTTCAACGTGTTCGCGAACCTCAGCGACGACGAGGCGGTGCAGACGGCGCTCGGCTACTGGAACGACATCAACATGCCGAACCTCATCGAGAACGTGCTGCCCACCAAGCACCGCGCCACGCTCGTGCTGCGCAAGGGCGCCTCGCACGCGGTCGACACGGTGCTGCTGCGCAAGGTCTGATCCGCGCGCGCGGTCCGGTTTCCCAGCCGCGCGAACCTAGAATCGTTCGCATGTGTGGAATCGTCGGCTATGTCGGGCCCCGTGAGAGCCAGGACATCCTTCTTTCAGGTCTCGCCCGTCTCGAGTACCGCGGCTACGACTCCGCGGGCATCGCCGTGATCGACGGCGCCGGCGACCTGCACACCGCCAAGAAGGCGGGCAAGCTCGCCCGCCTGCGCGAGCAGCTCGACGCGGCGCCGATCCCCGCGGGCACCACGGGCATCGGCCACACCCGGTGGGCCACGCACGGCGGCCCCACCGACCAGAACGCGCACCCGCACCTGGCCGACGACGACCGCCTCGCGGTCATCCACAACGGCATCATCGAGAACTTCGCCGAGCTGCGCTCGGAGCTGCTCGCGCAGGGCTACGCCTTCCACAGCGAGACCGACACCGAGGTGGCCGCCGTCATGCTGGGCCGCGAGTACCGGGCGCACGGCGGCGACCTCGTCGCGGCGTTCCGCAGCGTCGCGAAGCGCCTCGAGGGCGCGTTCACGCTGCTCGCGATGCACAAGGACCAGCCGGGCCTCGTCGTCGGCGCGCGCCGCAACTCGCCGCTGGTGATCGGTCTGGGCGAGGGCGAGAACTTCCTCGGCTCCGACGTCGCGGCGTTCGTCGAGCACACCCGCCGCGCGCTCGCGATCGGCCAGGACCAGATCGTGGCGATCACGCCCGAGACCGTCACCGTCACCGACTTCGACGGGAACGTCGTCGAGGCCTCGCCGTTCGAGGTGATGTGGGACGCGTCCGCCGCCGAGAAGGGCGGCTGGCCCAGCTTCATGGCGAAGGAGATCTCCGAGGAGCCCGAGGCCGTCGCCAACACGATCCTCGGCCGCGCGAAGGACGGCCAGGTCGTCATCCCCGAGCTCGACGGCATGGACGAGCTGTTCGCCGGCATCCAGCGGATCATCGTCATCGCGTGCGGCACGGCCGCGTACGCCGGCACGGTCGGCAAGTACGCGCTCGAGAAGTGGGCCCGCATCCCGGTCGACGTCGAGCTGGCGCACGAGTTCCGCTACCGCGACCCGATCGTCGGCCCCGAGACGCTCGTCGTGTCGATCAGCCAGTCGGGCGAGACGATGGACACGCTCATGGCGGTCAAGGAGGCCGCGCGCCTGGGCGCCAAGACGCTGTCGATCTGCAACACGCAGGGCGCGACGATCCCGCGCGAGTCCGACGCGGTCGTCTACACGCACGCCGGCCCGGAGGTCGCCGTCGCCTCGACGAAGGCGTTCGTCGCGCAGATCACGGCGCTCTACCTGCTCGCCCTGCACGTGGGCCGCATCCGCGGCACCGTGTCGCCGGCCGAGGCGGCGCGCAGCATCCACGAGCTCGAGGCGCTGCCCGAGAAGATCCGCTGGATCCTCGAGCACGAGCAGGAGCACATCGAGCAGCTCGCGCACTGGATGGCCGACACGCGGTCGGTGCTGTTCCTCGGCCGCAACGTGGGCTACCCGATCGCCCTCGAGGGCGCGCTCAAGCTCAAGGAGCTGTCGTACATCCACGCCGAGGGCTTCGCCGCCGGCGAGCTCAAGCACGGCCCCATCGCGCTGATCGAGCCGGGCCAGCCCGTGTTCGTCGTCGTGCCCTCGCCGCGCGGCGCGGCCACGCTGCACGCCAAGGTCGTCTCGAACATCGAGGAGATCCGCGCCCGCGGCGCCCGCGTCATCGCGATCGCCGAGGAGGGCGACGTCGCGGCGCTGCCGTTCGCCGACGAGGTGCTGCGCATCCCGCTGGCCGGGCCGATCTTCGAGCCGATCCTGGCCGTCGTGCCGCTGCACATCTTCGCGATGGGCCTGGCCAACGCCAAGGGCCTCGACGTCGACCAGCCCCGCAACCTGGCGAAGTCCGTCACGGTCGAGTGAATGCAGCGGGCGCGGCGTGATCATCGGCATCGGCGTGGACGTGGTCGACATCGACCGCTTCCAGGCTCAGATCGAGGGGTCGCCGCGCCTGGCCGAGCGCCTCTTCAGCGCGCACGAGCGCGAGCTGCCGCTGCGCTCGCTGGCCGCCCGGTACGCGGCCAAGGAGGCGCTCATCAAGGCGCTCGGCGGATCGGACGGCGTCAGCTGGCGAGAGATCGAGGTGCCGCGCCTGGCGGAGCGCCGCGCGCCGGCGTACGTGGTGACGGGCGAGACCGCGCGCACCCTCGCGGCGCGCGGGGTGACGCACACGCACCTCTCGCTCTCGCATGATGCCGGCCTGGCCGTCGCGTACGCGGTGCTCGAGGGGCCAGGCGAGGCGCTCGAGGGGCCCGGCGCGGGCGGTGAGGGGCATGACTGAACCGCTGCGCGAGGGCCTGATCGACGCCGCCGCGATCGAGGCGAACACCCGCACGCTGCGGCGGCTGGCCCACACGCGCGAGTTCATCGCCGTCGTGAAGGCCGACGGCTACGGGCACGGCGCGCTCACCGCCGCGCGCGCGGCGCTCGCGGGCGGCGCCACGCGGCTCGGCGTCGCCGACCTCGCCGAGGCGCACGCGCTGCGCGCGGCGGGCGTCGAGGCGCCCGTGATCGCGTGGCTGCACGGGCCGGACGCCGACTTCGCGCCCGCGGTCGCGGCGGGCATCGAGCTCGGCGTCTCGGGCGTGGCGCAGCTGCGGCGCGTGGCCGAGGCCGCGCGCGCCGCCGGCCGCGCGGCCGCCGTGCACCTCAAGCTCGAGACGGGCCTCGGCCGCAACGGCGCCGCGCCCGCGGAGTGGGAGGCGCTGTTCGACCTCGCCGCCGAGCTGGTCGCGCGGGGCGAGGTGCGCGTGGAGGGCGTGTTCAGCCACCTCAGCGGCACGTCCCCCGAGGACGACCGCGCCCAGGTGCGCGCGTTCGAAAGCGGGCTCGCGCTCGCCGCCGCGCGCGGCGTGCGCCCGGCCATCCGGCACCTGGCCGCGACGGCGGCCGCGATCACGCTGCCCGAGGCGCGGTTCGACGCCGTGCGGGTGGGCATCGGGCTGTACGGCCTCTCGCCGCTGGAGGGGACGACCTCGGCCGACCTGCGGCTGCGGCCGGCCATGACGCTGCGCGCCCGCGTCGCCGCGGTCCGCCGCGTGCCCGCGGGGCACGGCGCCTCGTACGGCTACCGCTACCGCGCGGAGCGTGAGACGACGTTCGCGCTCGTCCCGCTCGGGTACGCCGACGGGATCCCGCGCCAGGCGTCGAACGCGGGGCCGGTGGCGATCCGCGGCGAGCGGTTCCGCGTGGCGGGCACGATCGCGATGGACCAGTTCGTCGTCGACGTGGGCGACGCCCCGGTGGAGGTGGGCGACGAGGCGGTCCTGTTCGGCGACCCGGCGGCCGGCGCGCCCTCCGCCGACGAGTGGGCCGCCGCGGCCGGCACCATCAACTACGAGATCGTCACGCGGATCGGCGCCCGCGTGACGCGGACGGAGGCATCGTGATCCCGGACGCGCTGCTCGGGCGCCACGACGTGGCGTCGGCCGCCGACATGGAGGAGCTCGGGCGCCGGCTGGGCGAGGGCCTCGCCGCCGGCGACCTCATCGTGCTGACCGGGCCGCTCGGGGCCGGCAAGACCACGCTGACCCGCGGCATCGCTGCCGGACTCGGGGTGCGCGGCCCGATCCAGAGCCCCACGTTCGTCATCGCGCGCACGCACCCGTCGCTCACCGGCGGCGCCCCCCTCGTGCACGCCGACGCCTATCGCGTGGGCGACGCGATGGAGCTCGACGACCTCGACATCGACGCCGACGCGTCGGTCGTCATCGTGGAGTGGGGCCGCGGCAAGGTCGAGGGCCTGCGCGACAACTGGTGGGACATCGAGATCGAGCGGCCCGTCGGCGACGGGGGAGCGGACGCCGGCCCCGCGCGCTCGGCGGAGGACCTCGACGCCGACGCGCCCCGCGTCGTCACCATCGCCCGCCGGCCGTGACGCCGCGGCGCGCGGCCTGTGGAGAAGCGCGTGGCGGGAGCGCATCGCCGCTGGCCTGACGGCATGGGGAGCCAGCCGGGTGCGGGGATGCCGCTGCGGGATCACCGCATCCACCGGTACGTCAACGCGTTCTGCCCGCGGTGCCACGAGGAGGAGCCGGATCGGCCGCTCGCCGACGTGCGGCGGCTGTCGGGCTGGCTCGCGAACCGCGACGGGCGCATCTGGCTGGAGCGCGGATGCCCCGACCACGGCCTCATCCGCACGCTGTACGACGAGTCCGCCGAGATCCTGTCGTACCTCGAGCAGTGGACCGCGCCGACGAAGATGCACGAGCCCGACGTGAGGGGCAACTTCAAGCCCGTGCCCAGCGCGTACGAGGACGGCCTGCCGCAGATGCAGACGCAGCACACGTGCATCCTGCTCGAGGACATCACCGACCACTGCAACCTGCGCTGCCCCACGTGCTTCGCCGAGTCCAGCCCCGCCCAGGCGGCCGTCGCGCCGCTGGCGGAGGTGCTCGCGTCGGTGGACGCGCGGCTGGCCCGCGAGAACGGCCGGATCGACGTGCTCATGCTCTCGGGCGGCGAGCCCACGCTCTACCCCTGGCTCGAGCAGCTGCTCGATCACCTCGTCACGCGGCCGGTCGTGCGCATCCTCATCAACTCCAACGGGCTGCGCATCGCAGGCGACGACGCGTTCGTCGAGGTGCTGAAGAAGCACAGGGAGCGGGTGGAGATCTACCTGCAGTACGACGGCGAGTCGAAGGAGTCCTCCGCCTATCACCGCGGCGCCGACATCCGCCGCTTCAAGGAGCGCGCCCTCGAGCGGCTCTCGGAGGCGGGCGTGTTCACGACGCTCACCATGACGGCCGCCCTCGGCGTGAACGACGACGAGATCGGCGCGGTCATCCGGCGCGCGCTCGACACCCCGTTCGTCGGCGGGGTGACGATCCAGCCCGTCTTCGGATCGGGCCGCTCGGCCGGGATCGATCCGGCTGACCGGCTCACGCACACGGGCGTGCTCGCGCGGCTCGGCCCGCAGACCGACGACCTCGTCACGTGGCACGACCTCACCGCGCTGCCGTGCAGTCACCCGCACTGCTGCTCGGTCGGCTACCTGCTGCAGGACGACGCCGGGGAGGGGAAGTCGCTCGTGGGGCTGATCGGGCACGAGCGCCTCAAGCAGTTCCTCGATCTCGAGCCGGATCTCATCGCCAACCGGATCGCCGACTCGCAGGTGAACAAGAAGATCCGCGAGGTCGTGAAGGCCTCGCTCCTCGACCTGCTGAGCGAGCAGTCCTCGCTGTCGCACCCCTCGATGATCGACATCTGGCGCGACATCTGCCAGGCCTGCGACCTCGGCATCGGCACGCTGGCCACGCTCGCCGCGTCGCGGCTGCCCGGCCAGCACCAGCGGCTGCGGAAGATGCTCGCCGCGCGCGTCAAGCGCATCACGGTCAAGCCCTTCATGGACATGAACACGATGATCGAGGAGCGGCTGCTGCAGTGCTGCGTGCACGTGGCGACCGTCAACGAGACGACCGACGCCCACCAGTGCGCCCCGTTCTGCGCCGTGCAGGCGTGGGCGCCGCTCGGGCGCACGCGGCTGTCCACCGCGACGGGCGCGCGCGAGCTCGCCCCGCAGCTCGGCCCCGTGCGCCGCACCCTTCCGGTGGTGGCGTCGTGAGCGCGTACGACGGGCTGAACCGGTACGACGCGACGGTCGGCGATCCCGCGCCCCCGTTCGATCCGCTGCGGCTCTGCGTCTACACCACCGTCGCGCTCCTGGCCTGCCTGCTCGGCCCGGTGGCGGTGCTCGTGTTCGCCCTCATCGCGATCGGCGGCTACACGCGCGCCCGGCGGGCGGGGCTGCTCCGCTCGCGCTGCAAGCTCGGCGACACCCGCCTCGTGCTGGCGTACCTGTGGGTGATCGCGGTGCTCGCGGCCGCCGCCGTGCCGCTCTGGATCGGCCTCTGGATCCGCCTGCTGGGGTGATGCCGTGTTCCCGACCCTGCACGACCTGGCCGACTGGCTGCCGCCGGTCGACACGCACTCGGCGTTCGTCGCCCTCGGCCTGCTCGCGGCGGGGCTCGTGTTCGTCATCGAGAAGCGGCGGCGAGGCGTCACCGACTACCGCGTCTGGTACCTCGTGCTCGGCGCGCTCGCCGGGGCCTCCCTCCTGGCACGCCTGGGCACGTGGGCGCAGCACCTCGACCCCTCGCAGAACCTGAGCCTGGTCGAGCAGCTGTCGGTCGGCAACGCGTCGATGCTCTCGGCGCTGGTCGGCGCGTGGCTCGGCGTGCACGTCGCCAAGCGCATCGTGCGGTACCCGGGACGCACCGGTGACCTGTTCGCCCCGGCCGTGGCCCTCGCGATGTGCGTGGGCCGCTGCGGCTGCCTGCTCACCGAGAAGCCGGGCACGCCCACGCACGCGCACTGGGGCATCGTGCTCGACGAGGCCGCGGCGGCGTACACCGGCAGCGTGGCCGGGGTGCCGCTGCACCCCAGCTTCGTGTACGAGATCGTGTTCCACGCGGTCGCGTTCGCCCTGCTCTGGTTCTGGCTGCGGCATCGCCCGATCGCGCCGGGCGAGACCCTCACGCTGTACGTCGCCGCGTACGGCGTCTTCCGCTTCCTCGTCGAGTTCGTCCGCGGCAACGACGTGGCCTGGCTGTGGTTCACACGGCCGCAGCTGTTCCTGCTCGTGACCCTGCCGCTGCTGTTCGCCCGGATCGTGTGGATGATCCGCACCGGGCGGTTCCGCGCCCCCGGCCCCGCGCCGCTTCCCGCCACCCCCGAGAGGACGGTGCCGAATGAGCAACCCGCCTGACCAGCCCGCCGACCCCGCGCCGCCCGAGGGCACCGATCCGGCCGTCCCGCCCGGGGGGCCGTTCGTCCCGCCGGCGGGCGGGGGCCACGCGCCGCCGCCGCCCCCGCAGGCGCCCGGTGCCGCCCCCGGCTGGGTCGCCCCGGGAGCGCCGCCGCCGCACGGGCAGCACGGCGCCGGCCAGCCGCCGTACGGGCCGCCGCCCGGGCAGCAGCCCTACGGGCCGCCGCCCGGCCAGCCGCCCTATGGGCAGCCGCCGTACGGATCCCCGGTGCCGTACGGCCACCCGGTGCCGCCCGAGGCGCCCCGGCAGCTCGGCGGGGTGTCGTTCGGGTGGGGCGTGACGATCGGCCTGATCGGGGCGATCGTCCTGCAGATCGTCGTGATGACCCTCGGGTTCACGGTGGGCTCCGCCTCCGGGCTGCAGGCGCCGGTGTACGCCCTCCTCATCCTCGGCGGCATCCTCATGGTCTGCTTCGCGCGCACGCGGAGCTTCGGGATCGGCGCCCTCATCAGCATCGCGGCGGCCCCGATCATCTTCTTCGGGGTGTGCGTCGTGGTGCTGTCGGGCGGCCTCTGACGCGGCGCCCACGGCTTCGCGTCAGGGTGCCGGATTACCCTGGAGGGATGATCCTGGCCGTCGACACCTCGATCGGCTCGACCGTCGCCGTGGTCGGGGCCGATGGCGCGGTGCACGCCCGCGCCGAGAGCGAGAGCCCGCGCGGTCACGCCGAGGTCATCGGCGACCTGCTCGTGCGCGCGCTCGCCGAGGCGGGCATCGCCCCCGCCGACATCACGCACGTCGCCGCCGGCATGGGTCCGGGTCCGTTCACGGGCCTGCGGATCGGCATCGCCGCCGCGCGCGCCTTCGCGCTCGGTCGCGGGATCCCCCTGATCCCCGTCGTCAGCCACGACGCGATCGCGTTCGCGCACCTCACGCGCCGGGCCGAGGACGAGGCGGCCGCGGGCCACCCGATGATCCCCGCCGACGCCGACCCGACGTTCACGGTCGTCACCGACGCGCGGCGCCGCGAGTGGGCGGTCTCGTCGTACACGGCGCTCGACGACGACGGCATCCCGGTGCGCACGCGCGGGCCGGAGCTCGAGCCGGCGCGGACGGAGGGGTACGTGCCGCAGCTCACCACCGCCGTCTCCGCCGGCGCCCTCGGCGCGCTCGCCGCTCGCCTCATCGCGGCCGGCCGCGTCGAGCCGATGGCCGAGCCGCTGTACCTGCGCTCGCCCGACGTGGTCGAGGGGCACACGCCCAAGCGGGTGAGCGCATGAGCGCCGCCGTCATCCGCCCCGCCACGCCCGACGACCTCGGCGCCATCATGGCGATCGAGCGCGCCTCGTTCCCGACCGACGCCTGGAGCGAGGCGATGATGGCCGAGGAGCTGCGCGGCCCGCACGGCGCGTACGTGGTGGTCGAGCAGGCCGGCCGCATCGTCGGCTACGCCGGCCTGCGGGCGCTGCCGAACGCCGCCGACGGCGACATCCAGACCATCGCGCTCGACGCGTCGGTGCGCGGGCGCGGCGAGGGGCGCACCCTGCTGCGCCACCTCATCGACGAGGCCGCCCGGCGGGGGGTGCGCGAGCTGTTCCTCGAGGTGCGCGCCGACAACCCCGTGGCGCAGCGCCTGTACGCGTCCGAGGGCTTCGCCGAGATCGGCGTGCGCCCGCGGTACTACCAGCCCGACGGCGTCGACGCCGTCGTCATGAGGCTCGACGTGCGCGCGTGGGACGCGGCGCGCGCGCCGCGCGCGCAGGAGGCGGGGGCATGCACGTGAACCGCAGCGAGCCGCTCGTGCTGGGCATCGAGACGAGCTGCGACGAGACCGGCATCGGCATCGTGCGCGGGCGCACGCTGCTGAGCAACACGATCGCCAGCAGCATGGACGAGCACGCGCGCTACGGCGGCGTCGTGCCCGAGGTCGCCGCGCGCGCCCACCTGGAGGCGCTGCAGCCGGCGATCGAGAGGGCGCTCGACGAGGCGGGCGTGCGGCTCGGCGACCTCGACGCCGTGGCAGTGACGAGCGGTCCCGGCCTGGCCGGCGCCCTCATGGTGGGCGTCGGCGCCGCGAAGGCGCTCGCCGTGTCGCTCGAGAAGCCCCTCTACGCCGTCAACCACCTCGTCGGCCACATCGCCGCCGACATCCTCACCGCGGGCACCGAGCCGCTCGAGTACCCCACGGTGGCGCTGCTCGTGAGCGGCGGGCACACGTCGCTGCTGCTCGTGCGCGACCTGACGAGCGACGTCGAGCTGCTGGGCGAGACCGTGGACGACGCGGCGGGCGAGGCGTTCGACAAGGTCGCGCGCATCCTGGGCCTGCCGTACCCGGGCGGCCCGCAGATCGACCGCGCGGCCGAGGGCGGCGATCCGGACGCGATCCGCTTCCCCCGCGGGCTCTCGCGCGCGAGCGACCGGGAGAAGCACCGCTGGGACTTCTCCTTCTCGGGCCTGAAGACGGCGGTGGCGCGCTGGATCGAGCAGCGCGAGGCCGCGGGCGAGGCCGTGCCGCTGGCCGACGTCGCCGCGAGCTTCCGCGAGGCGGTGGTCGACGTGCTCGTGACCAAGGCGCTCGACGCGTGTGCCGCGCACGGTGTGCCGCGGCTGCTGCTGGGCGGCGGCGTGATCGCCAACCGGCGGCTGCGCGAGGTGGCACTGGCCCGCGGCGCCGCGCAGGGCGTGACCGTGCGCATCCCGCCGCTGAGCCTGTGCACCGACAACGGGGCGATGATCGCGGGCCTGGCGGCCGAGCTCATCGCGTCCGGACGGCGGCCGTCGACGCTCGCGTTCGGCGCGGACTCGACGCTGCCGGTGACCGAGATCCAGGTCGCCGAATCGGCGCCGGCCGCCGTGGCCCAGGCGCAGGGCGCCGGGGGCGACGGATGAGCGACCCGCTGCGTCACGACGAGGCGGGGGAGCGGCCGCGCGAGGTGCTCGAGCGCGCCGTGACCGACCCGATCGAGCTGATCGCGAGTCTCGCGCACGACGTGCCCGCCGATCCCGCGCCCCAGGCCCCGCGCCGCGCAGCCGCCGTGCGGGTGCGCCGCCCGCTCGCGGGCGTGTCGCTCACCGCGTCGGCGATCGGCCTCGTGCTGTCGTGGTTCGTGCCGTGGGGCATGCCGGTGTCGGTGGCCGGCGCGCTGCTCGCGATCGTCGCGCTGCGCCGCACGTGGGAGCGCAGGGCGCACGCGTGGTGGGGCCTCGGCCTGGGCATCCTCGGCTCGGCGTGCGCCTCGTTCTGGATCGGCTGGATCGTCGACCAGCTCCGCGCGACGCCCGTCGGCTGACGCGCGGCGGCGCGTCAGTCGGAGGACTTGAGGATGATCGCCTCGGTCGGCGGGGCGGCGATCGTGCCCGCGAGCTCCCTGGCGCGGGCGAAGGCCGCGTCGGTGGCGTCGGCGAGCACGCGGCCGAGGTCGGCGTCCTGCAGCACGGCGACGGCCCGCTCGGTCGTGCCCTTGGGGCTCGTCACGCGGCGGCGCAGCTCTTCGGGCGCCTCGCCCTCCGCGTCGAGCAGCGCCGTGGCGCCCGAGAACGTGCGGGCCGCCAGCAGGCGGGCGTCGGCGTCCGAGAACCCGCGGTGCCGCGCGGCCTCGGCGAGCTTCTCGATGAAGAGGTAGACGTAGGCGGGGCCCGATCCCGAGATCGTCGAGATGGCGTCGATGCCGTCGTCGCCGTCGACCTCGAGCACGTCGCCCACGGTCTCGAACAGCCGCCGCACGATCGCCGCGTCCTCCGGCGTCGCGTGCGTGCCCGCCGCGATGCCCGTGACGCCGCGGCCGACGGTGGACGGCGTGTTCGGCATGGCGCGCACCACCGCGGTGCCCGGCAGCCGCGCCTCGTATGCCGCCAGCGGCACGCCCGCCGCGAGGGTGACGACGATCGCGTCCTCGCGCACGTGCGGGGCGATCTCGAGCAGCAGCTCGGGCATGAGGTGCGGCTTGACGCCGAGCACGACGACGCGCGCCCCGGCCACCGCCTCCGCGTTGCCCTCGGGCCGCTCCTCGAGCGCGACGCTCGTCACGCCGTCGAGACCCGCGAGCGATGCGGCGCGCGCGGCCGTGCGGTTCGTGACGACGATCCCGCCGTCCACCGTCGTGCCGCTCGCGGCGAGCCCGCGCACGATCGCTCCCCCCATCGATCCGGCACCGATGAACGCGATCGAGGGCAGGGTGTCGCTCATGACCCCATCGTAGGCAACCGACGGCCCGCGCGCGATGATGCGCGCGGGCCGTCGGTCCGCTGTCGTGCGGACACGATGCTCAGCGATCGGTGCAGCGCTCAGCGGTCGGTGAAGGCGTCCTTGACGTCGTCGCCGACCTTCTTGGCCTTGGCCTTGAGCTGGTCGCCCTGGCCCTCGGCCTCGAGCGACTCGTCGTCGGTCGCCTTGCCCGTGTGCTCCTTGGCCTTGCCGCCGAGCTCCTCCGCCTTGTGCTTGATGTCGTCTCCGAGGCCCATGGGCGCTCCTTCCTGTCGGGGCGGCGTGTGTGCCGCCGGTGTCGGTCTCTCTCAGCCACCGAGGCCGACGCGGTCGACCCTGCGGTGGTACCTCATGCCGGCCATCCCGCCGAGGACGGCGCCGATCAGCGTCACGATCGCGGCGCCGACGGCGGTCAGGATGCCGGTGGTCGTGGCCGTCTCGGGCGTGACGGGGATGCGCGGGAAGCCGTTGAACATCGCGAGGATGTCCCACTGGCTGCCGGCGATCGCGGTGACCACCGCGACGACCACCGCGACGACGATCGCCCACAGCCACACCGCGAACCCCTGCTTGGTGCCGTTGAAGCGCGCCATCCGCCCGGCCACGTAGCCGCCGGCGAAGTACGCCACGAACAGCAGCACCGCCAGCACGATCGCCCCGAGGATGCTCGCGCCCGTCGGGTTGTCGGCCGCGGCCTCGCCGGCCTCGCCGGCGGTCGTGCCCGTGCCCCAGCTGACGCCGGCGCCGACGGCGGCCGCGAGGGCCGTCAGGAGCACCGCGGTGCCCATCGCGGCCAGCCAGCCGAAGAAGGCCGAGCCGAACTTGATCCCGCCGAAGCGCTCGCGCTCGCGGTCCACGATCTCCTCGCGCAGCGCGCGCCGGTCGCCCGGCACGGCGTCGAGCCTGCTCGGCTCCGCGTCCGCGTCCGCCCTCGTCGCCGCCCGCTCGTCCGCGTCGCGGCGGCGTCGCGCGTCCTCCCGGTTCCGCGACGTGTCGTCGCGCTCGGCGTCGTCGCGGGGCAGCACGCGCGTCTCGGCGTCGTCGCGCGTCAGCGCGTCGTCGTCGCGCACCGCGTCGCCGCGGCGGGCGTCCTCGACCCCGGCGCGATAGGCCGGGTCGTCCCGCAGCGGCTCCCGCTCGAGCGGCCGCTCGCGCCGATCCTCCGGCGCGGTGCCTCGGTCCACGGGCGGGACGTCGCGGTCCCTGCCGTCCTGCGTTCCCTGGCTCATGCCGCCACGGTAGGACGGAAGCCGGGCCCGGCGAACCCCCGTTGCGCGAGCGGCGCCGGGGTCGTACCCTGTGGCGCCGCCGTCAGCGGTCGAGGGAGGCGAAGCGCTCGACGTCCTCGCTCGTGCCCGAGACGATGATGAGGTCGTGGTTGGTCACCACCGTGTTCGCCTCCGCGTAGCGGAACGGGCGGCCCGGGCTCTTCACGCCCACCACGGTCACGTTGTACTTGGTGCGCACGCCCGACTCGTTCAGGCCGATGCCGCGGATGAACCGCGGCGGGTACATCTTCGTCAGCACGAAGTCGTCGTCGAAGCGGATGAAGTCGAGCATGCGCCCGCCCACGAGGTGCGCGACACGCTCGCCGGCCTCCCGCTCGGGGTAGACGACGTGGTTGGCGCCGACGCGGGCGAGGATCTTGCCGTGCGACTGCGAGACGGCCTTCGCCCAGATCTGCGGCACCTTGAGGTCGACGAGGTTCGCGGTGATGAGCACCGACGCCTCGATCGAGGAGCCGACGGCGACCACCGCGACCTGGAAGTCGGCGGCGCCGACCTGCTTGAGGGCGTCGATGCTGCGGGCATCCGCCTGCACGGCGTGGGTGACGCGCTCCGACCACTTCTGCACGAGCTCGAGGTTCTCGTCGATGGCCAGCACATCGCGGTCGAGCCGGTCGAGCTCGCCGGCGCACGCCGCGCCGAAGCGTCCGAGTCCGATCACGAGCACGGGGGCGTCGTTGCGGATCTGCTCAACCAACGATCGGCCTTTCCACGGGGAGCGAGTAGAGCTGCGAGCGGGACGTCGCGGCGACCGCCGCGGCAAGAGTGACTGTACCAACGCGGCCCATGAAGATCGTCGCCGAGAGCACATACAGCGCGGGATCGGGGAGCGTCTCGGTGAGCCCGGTCGACAGGCCGACGGTGGCGAAGCCCGAGATCACGTCGAAGAGCACCTCGGCGATCGGCGCGTGCGTGATCTGGGCGATGACGATCGTCGACAGCGCGCAGATCGTCGCGCCCCACGCGAGCACCGCCACGGCGACGCGCTGCACGTCGCTCGGGATGCGCCGGCCGAACGCCTCGACGCTGCGGCGCCCCTTGGCCTCCGACCACACGCTGAGCGCGAGCACGGCCAGCGTGGTGACCTTGATGCCGCCGGCGGTGGACGCCGAGCCGCCGCCGACGAACATGAGCATCGATCCGACGACCATGCTCGAGCCGTACAGCTCGCCGATGTCGACGACGGCGAAGCCGCCTGATCGCGTCATCGCCGACATGAAGAACGACTGGAAGATCGTGTCCCACGCGTTCATCGATCCGTACGTGCCGGGGTTCTCGTACTCGAGGGCGAGGAACGCCGCCGCGCCCGCGAAGAACAGGATGACGGTCGTGACCAGCGTCAGCTTGACGTGCAGCGACCAGCGCCGCGGCCGCAGCAGCTGCTTCGACAGCGCGTAGATCACCGGGAAGCCGATGCTGCCGAGGAAGACGGCGCCCATCATCACGGTGAGGAAGAAGTAGTCGTGCGCGAAGACCGCGATCCCGCCCGGATTCGGGGTGAAGCCCGTGTTCGTGAACGCCATGGCGGCGTAGTACGGCGCGTACCAGGCCGCCTCCAGCCACGTGTAGCCCGCGCCGACGATCGGCAGGTACAGCAGGATCGCCGCGCCGGCCTCGATCACGAGCGTCGAGAGGGCGACGGTGCGCAGCAGCTGGCCGACCTCCCCGAGCCGCACGGCCTGGCTCTCGCTCACCGCCCCGCCGTGGGCGCGCAGCGGGTTCGTGTCGCCCGCCGCGATGAGCTTGGCGCGCAGCCCCAGCCGCTTGGAGATGATGAGCCCCAGCATCGACGCGAGCGTGAGCGCGCCCATGCCGCCGATGTTCACGCCGATGAAGATGACGGCGTTGCCGAAGGCCGACCAGTGCGTGGCCATGTCGACCGTGACGAGGCCCGTGACGCAGATCGTCGAGACGGCCGTGAACAGCGCGTCCGCGAACGGCGTCGTCTCACGCCCCGCCGACGAGATCGGCAGCGCCAGCAGCGTCGTCCACAGCGCGACGAGCAGCAGGAACACGAGGATCGCGAAGCGCGCCGGCGACGACGTCGTGAACTCGCGGAAGAAGTGGCCGACGCGGCGGCGCACCTGCTTCATGCCGCCGAGGGCATCGACGCGCGCGCTGAAAGCGCCCTGCGACATCCGATCCCCCTCCGAGCCAGAACGTCCTCATGGTACTCCCGCGTCGCGCCCGCTACCCTCGACCACATGGCGGACATCTTCGACGTGATCGCGGACGGCACGAGGCGAGACATCCTGCAACTGCTGCTGCGCCGCTCGTCGGAGGGGGACCGCGGCACGAGCGTGTCGGAGATCGTCGCGGAGCTCGGCGTCAGCCAGCCCACCGTGTCGAAGCACCTGAAGGTGCTGCGCGAGGCCGAGCTCGTCTCCGTGCGCGAGGAGGGCCAGCACCGCTACTACAGCCTCGCGTCGGCGCCGCTCGAGGAGGTCGACGACTGGCTCGTGCCGTTCTTCGTCGACGAGGCCGACCTGATCGACGAGGTCGCCTCGCTGCAGGCGCCCGCCCTGCCGGAGCCCGCCGCCCGCGCCGCCGAGGCCGTCGGCCGCGCCGCCGCCTCGGCCAAGAACGTCGTGCAGTCCGCGCTGAAGCGGCTCGGGGCTTGATCTTCTAGGATCTGCGCCGCTCGGGCACGGCTTCGCCGTGCCGCTCGCGTGCTCGCGCCGGCGCTCCCGCGCCGGCGAGGCCGTAGCTGTAGCCGTTCTCGATGTGACGGCGGCGGGCG
>NZ_JBSFPT010000030.1:0-27247 GCF_053588335.1 Microbacterium sp. NPDC003461
TGTAGGAGATTCCTCGAAGGATCACACGGTGACCGCGCCCACGTTCACGACGAGGCCGACCACCGAGCAGTTACACCACTATGCGGGACGCCACTCCTGCACCGTATGCCTCGTCCAGGCCGAACTACCTGCCGCGCAACAATCCAGCGCCCGGCTTGCGACGGTCTGCACGGAGAGGTCATCCAGCGCCGCCGGCGCACGACGCGCAGGCCGGCGCAACGTGTTCGGGTCGTAGCCGGCTTCCCGCAACTCGGTCACCCAGGCCCGTTCTTCGCGGAGGGTCGTGGGCTTCTTCGCGGGCCGCTCGTACGCCCACGCTCTCGCCGCGAGACGCGTGGAGACCACCGGGCCCACGGTCTCGCCCGGATGCGCCGCCTCCCACTCCGCTTCGAGCCGTTCCAGGTGGCGGCGTACCTGTTCGCCGCGCTTGCTCATCACACTGTTGAAACGCTCGAGCTCGACCACCTCACTCGACACCGAATCGAGCGTCAGGCCGTGCCGATCCAGCACCTCCGCAAGCTCAGGGTTCGCGGCGATGACCGCCGTGCCGAGGGCACGGATCGCACCCTGCTGCCGGAACAGCGCCGCGGTGTCCAGCGCCCGCCACTTCCCCGCCGCCCATACGCGTGTGCCGATCTGGAAGTGGATATGCCGATGCGGATCACCCGCCCGGCTGGTGCGGTGCGACACCGCCACCGTCTGCAACTGCGAGACGGGCACAACTTCCTGTTTCCCGCGCGGTCCCACGCGGGTCACGGAGTGCTGGGCGAGCCACCGCTGAATCTCGCCCACGGCGTCCTGCTGCGCCCGGTCGAAAGCGTCGGAGACTTTCGGGTGGAGCGCGGCGGCGATCGACAGCGACTTCGGAGCGTTCACCACCATCTCTGCGAATCGGGGCGACCCCTGCCGCCCTTCCCCCGGCAGACGCGGCCTCCCCATCGAGTCACCCGTGAGCGGATTGAGCCAGTCCACCCAGCCCGCGTACGCCTCCGGGGCGAGCCCCAGCGCGGCGGTCACGTTCCCATCACCGTCGAGGGCGGTGAAATCCGCCACGGACGTGTCAGCGCCGAGGTAGTAGTCATCGGCGCGAGAGCGGTCGGCCTCGACATAGCGGCGCGCATCGGCCCCGGTTCCCCGGAACAGAATCACACCGCCATGCATGAGGATCACCGAATGTTTCTTATATGGCAACTGATATGGCTACCACGGTAGCATAGGTTCATTCAGAAGAATAGTGTGATGTCTCAAGATATTGGTGACAGTTCTTCATCAGGACAGCGGTGACACTTCATGTCTCAAGACAGGGGTGACAGGTCGAGTCTTCGGGTGTCTGGTCAGGAATCTGGGTCTTGCGGTTGTAACGGACGTAGCCGACGTGTGTAACGCCAGGTTCGGGGATCGCGTTTTCAGCGACGAGAGCGCCCGTGTGGAACCTTGATCGGCCTGGTGAGTATTCAAGTGGTCCTGCTGTGCGCGTCACCGACGACCGGGCCCAGAAACTAGATGGGAGCCCGTATGCTCGTCTTTGGTGCGAGGGCCCGTTCTTGGCGCTCTAACCACGGATGCTACTCATTCAGCCGTTGAACCATGCCAACGGTGCCCAGCGCGTCTAGGAGGCCCGAACCTGCAGCACCGGAAGACCCGCTCAGACCACCCGCTGGCGCTGCACCCCGAGGCCCTCGATACCGAGCTCCACCACATCGCCCGGCTGGAGGTAGGGGAACCGGCCGGAGAGCGCGACGCCCTCCGGCGTGCCGGTGTTGATGAGGTCACCGGGCTCCAGCGCCATGTACTGCGACAGGTGCCACACCAGGGTGGGCACGTCGAAGATGAGATCCGCGGTGCTGGAATCCTGCCGGGTCTCGCCGTTGACCGTCGACCAGAGCCGCAGTGCGTGCGGGGTCGGGATCTCGGACAGCGGGACGAGCGCCGGGCCGAGCGGATTGAATGACGGGCCGCTCTTGCCCTTCGACCACTGGCCGCCGGATTCCTCGATCTGCCACGCACGCTCGCTCACATCGTGGCTGACGACGAATCCCGCGATCGCGTCCGCCGCCTCCTCCGGCGAGCGAAGCCGATGCGTCCGCCGCGCGATCACGACGCCGAGCTCGACCTCCCAGTCCAGCTTCGTCGCTCCCTCGGGGAACGGCAGGTCGTCGTTCGGCCCGACGACCGTGTTCGGATGCTTGAAGAAGATGATCGGCACCTCGGGCGGGGCATCGCCGGACTCCGCCGCGTGCGCGGCGTAGTTCTGCCCGACGCAGGTCACCGCCGTGGGGCGTGCGATCGGCGCCCCGACCCGGAGCGTCTCGGCCCCGTCGAGCACCGGCAGATCCGCAGCAGCAGACCGTGCTCGCTCGATGCCATCGGCCTGCAGGAAGGGCCCGTCGATGTCGGCGGTGAGGGGGCGCAGGTCGCGCACCGCGCCGATGTCGTCGCGCAGGGCAGGAATCTCCTGGCCGAGGGGGCCGAGGCGGAGGAATTGCATGGATGGTCCTTCTTCGTGAATCGGTGGTCGGTCAGTGGGGGACGGAGGCGGCGCGTTCACGTCGGCCGCTGTCGGCAGAGCGGAGCACGGCCTCGATGCCGGCGACTGCCGCGGCGGCCGGCCAGACCGGAGCGGGGTTGAGCGCGCTGCGACTCACCATGTCGGTGGGGGCGTCACCGTCCGCTGCGGCGTCGAGCATCCCGAGGAAGGCGCGCACCGGCGCACCCGCCGGATACGGCGCCTCCGAGTGCGGTGGCGACACCTGTCGCGAGGAGCCGCCGGCCTCGTCCAGGCGGGCTGTCGACATCAGCAGATCGTGTTCGACGATGCCGTCACTGCCGATGTAGCGCACGACGTGCCGCATTGGCAGCTCCGGCGGCAGGGTCCCCGTCGAAGCGGCGGCGCCGGTCACGCCTCCCTCCAGCCGGAACGCGACGACGTCATCGACGTCGACGGGGCCACCACACTCAGCGGTGAAGGCCGAGACGTCGGTGAACGATCGCCCCGTGGCGTAGCAGATCGCCGCGAACGCGTGCGTGAGCTGCGTGGTGGCCTGCCCACCGCCGGATGCTGCGGAGTACGCGCTGCGCGCGTCATCCGGCGCGGTCCTCGCATACAGGGCGCCGGCGCGCGACGACAACTCGACGATCACCTGGCGCAGCTCGCCGATGCTCCCGGTCACCCAGTCGCGCACCGCGCTCGCCGCCTGCGTGTACTGCGCGGTGTACCCGACCATGAGCAGGGCATCCGTCTCGCGCACCCGGTGCACGATCTCGATCGCTTCGGCAGACGTCAGGGTGAGCGGCTTCTCCACCAGGACGGCGAGCCCGGCATCCATGGCGGTCGTCACGAGGGGCGCGTGGGTCGAGTGCGGGGTGGCGACGACCACTCCGTCCAGCTCTGCTTCGGTGAGCGCGTCGTCGAGGGAGGATGCCGTGGGGGCGCCGAACTGCGCGCCCGCCTGTGCGCGCCGGTCGGCGTCGGCGTCCACGATCACCGCGATCTCGGCGCGGGCATCTCCGGCGAGTGCGGGCAGGTGGTGGCGGCGGGCCCAGTCGCCGGCACCCACCACCGCGATGCGGTACGTCATGCGGTACTCCTCCTCCAGAGGGCGGCCATCGTGCCGCCCAGCACTGCCTCGCAGGCTTGTGCGCCGAAACCCATCGCGACGTCGCGCACGAGTTCGAGCGCCCGCCCGTAGTCGATCCCGTACTCGGGCGACACGGGAAAGTCCGATCCCCAGACGACCCGATCAGGCCCAAAGGTCTCGAGGACCGTTCGCAGCACCCGGATGCCGGTGGGGAACGAAGCATCGGCGCCCTCGGGATCCACATAGGCGAAGCCCGACGCCTTGACGAAGACACTGGGGGCGTCGGCGAGGGAGACCAGTCCCGCCAGCTCGTCCTCGTCGCGGACCAGACCGAGGTGGTGCAGCAGGACGGGCACGTCCTGGTGGCGGCGTGCCCAGTCACCGATTGCCGGATGCCACGGCGGGGGTGCATGCAGACTCAGCAGCATCCCACGTTCTGCGAGCGCGATGCCGAGGCCCTCGGCATCGGGGGAGTCCCACCATCCGTCCGCACCGTCAGCGAGATAGTGGCCCACTCCGATCCGTGCCACCTCCTCGGGCAGTGCCAGCACGCGCTCGGTCATCCGACCATCGTGGTAGGTCGAACTCCACCGGGAGTCCATGTCCGCCACGAAGGACAGCGTCTCCGGATCCTCACGGGCGGCAGCGGCGACGTGGGAATCGTCGTCGATGGGAGGATCGCCGATGTTCGCCGACACGACCAGGGCGCGGCTGACCCCGGCATCCGTCATCGCGGCCCGCAGGCGCTCGATCGAGCCGTACCGCTCGGTGTCGATCTTGGCGGCGTCGGCCGTACGGGGGTACGGCCACCGCGGCCACGCATGGCAATGCGCGTCGATGATCATGCGAGCCCCAGCTCCGCAGGCTCGAGTCCGACGCCCGGCCGGTCGTCGAGGGTGGGCACGCTGGCGGTGCCGTCGACGCCCACGAGCACCTCCAGCCAGACGCCGGGTCCGAACGCGCTCACCAGATGCAGCGCCCAGGGCTGCAGGCTCGCGGCGTGCGGGGCGAAGAGCAGGCCCGCGTCGACCGCGTGCCGTCCGAGCGTGCGTGCCACCTCCAGCCCTCCGCACCAGGTGACGTCGAACTGCGCGACGTCCACGCATCCCTCCTCGATGAGGCGGATCCCGTCGCGCAGGGAGAAGATGTGCTCCCCGGAGGCGATCCGCGGGGCCACGGTGTCGCGCAGGAGGCGGTGGCCGTCGAGGTCGAGCGGATGCAGCGGCTCCTCGATCCAGTCCAGTCCGAGCCCGTCCGCTGCGCGCGCGACCTGCCGGGTGAACCCGACGTCCCACGACATGAAGCAGTCCAGCGCCAGGGGGATGGGTTCGGGCACGGTCTCTCGCACGCGCTCCAGGTCGGCGATTACCCCCGCCACGGCGCCGGGGCCGTCGGCGGGGCCGAGACGTGCGGGAACCTTGATCGCACGCGCCTGCCGCACGGCCTCGGGGTCGAGCCGGGCGAGAAGATCGGGATGCGGGACCGTCAGATAGTGCGAGACCGGGCCCTGTGCACCACCGAGCATGCCGACGAGAGGCAGCCCGGCCGCGCGGGCGGCGAGGTCCCAGAGCGCGAGTTCGACGGCGCCGATGCCCATCGCGGCGATGCCGCCCTCGGCGTAGGGCTGAGTCGCCCGTCGCAGCTCCTCCACCCGTTCGGAGCGCGCAAGCGGGTCCTGCCCCTGCAGGAGATCGGCGAGGTGACCGGTGATGAGGGCCTCCGTGACGACGCCCCCGCGCGACTGCCCCACCCCCCACACGTCAGGGTCATCGGTGCGCACGAGCACCCACACCAGGTCGGCACCGGGGCCCCGCCACGTCGAGCGCTTCTCGGCGTGCCGTGGGAACACGCTCATCGGCGTCGAGACGCGCGTCTCGTCCA
This sequence comes from Microbacterium sp. NPDC003461, assembly GCF_053588335.1. NCBI lineage: Bacteria > Bacillati > Actinomycetota > Actinomycetes > Micrococcales > Microbacteriaceae > Microbacterium > Microbacterium sp. NPDC003461. The sequence continues at coordinate 5,460 of NZ_JBSFPT010000030.1, forward strand.
GCCAGGTGCCACGGGAGAACGGCGCCACCTTCGTGACGACATCGGTGATCCGCATCTGATTCCTCGCTGAACTGGGGCCGGAATGCCCTGCTTTACATTGTGCAGCCACCGTAGTAGCTTTCAGGCAGTTGTTCAACCAATGGATCAGGTGTTCGATATATGGAACTTATGACGGCCACCATGCAGGCGCTGGTGCTAGCGGAGTACGGACGGATGTCGGTCGAGCCGCGACCCGTGCCGGCCCGCGGCCCTGGCGACGCGCTGCTGCGCATCCTCTTCACCGGCATCTGCGGCTCGGACCTGCACGGCTACACCGGAGAGAACGGTCGTCGCTCACCCGGCCAGGTGATGGGACACGAGACGGTCGCGCGGATCGCCGAGCTGCCGCCCGGATACGTCGGGCCCCTGAGCGTGGACCAGCTCGTGACGATCAATCCGACGCTGGCGTGCGGCGAATGCGCCGCGTGCGCAGCCGGGCGAGACAACAACTGCACCACGCGCCGGGTGATCGGCGTCGACCCCAGCGTCAGCAGCGCGTTCGCGGAGTACATGGCCGCGCCGGTGGGCAACATCGTGCCCCTGAGTCCGTCGATGACCGCCGAGCACGGCGCGCTGATCGAACCCCTTGCCGTCGGTTACCACGCCGCGGTGCGCGGGGGGATGAAGGCCGGTGACGACGTGCTCGTGATCGGGGCCGGCCCCATCGGGCAGGCGGCGATCCTCGCCGCCCGGCGCATCGGAGCACGACGAGTCCTCGTGAGCGAACCGTCCCCATCTCGGCACGCGCTCGCCGGTGCCCTCGGGGCCGAGCCCGTCGACGCCTCGGACGCCGACCGGATGAAGGAGCGCGCCCCCGGCGGCGTCGACATCACGATCGACGCCGTCGGTGTGTCCGCGACGCTGGCGACCGCCCTCACCGCGACCTCGCCGGGCGGGGCCGTCGTCCTCGTCGGGATGAACGCTCGCATGGTGTCCCTGCCCGCCTACGAGGTCTCGACCCAGGAGCGCACGGTGCTGGGGGCGTTCTGCTACACCGACGACGAGTTCAGAGCGACCGCGCTGTGGGCGGCATCGGCCGACCTGGACCCTCTCATCTCGCGGGTCGTCGACCTCGCCGACGCCCCGGACGCCTTCGCGGCACTCGCCGCGAGTCCCGAGACGGCCAGCAAGATCCTGGTCAGCTTCGACAGCTGACCTTCCCCTCAAAAGAAGGAGTAAGACATACGCTTCGCATCCACCCGGCAACGTCGCCGGCTCGCCACCGGGATCGCCGGTGTCGCGATCGGTGCCCTGGCACTCACAGCGTGCTCCGGCGGCGGCGACGCCGCCGAAGGAGAGGCACCCACCGAAGTCACGGCCCTGATCACCCCCGAGCAGGATGCCGGCTTCGAGCCGTACTACGCGGGGTTCACCGAGGACACCGGATTCGAGTTCGACCCCACCACGGTCGAGGTGAACTCCCTGGTCGAGCAGCTGCGCATCGAGATCAACTCCGGCACCGCCTCCGACATCGTCCGCGTCTCGCTCGGCAGTCTGACCGTGGGCGTGCTGCCGCTCGCCGCGGAGGGTGCGCTGCTCGACCTCAGCGATGAGCCGTGGGCTGCCGACGTGCCCGAGACGTTCAGCGGGCTGCTGAGGACTGACGACCAGACCTGGGCCTACCCCACCTCCGGCCAGTCGATCCTCATGTTCTACAACAGGGCCGTCTTCGAGGAGGCGGGCGTGGAACCGCCCACCACCTGGAGCGAGTTCCTGGACGTCTGCGCCGACCTGAAGGACGCCGGGGTCACCCCGGTGGCGCAGGGACTCGGCACCCCGGCCATGGTGCAGTTCATCCCCTACATGCTGGCAGCGACGCTCGTGAGCTCGGAGAACGACGACATCGACGCGCAGATGCAGGCTTCGTGGACGACGAGGGCTGGAACGAGGTGTTCGACAAGTACACCCAGCTCATCGACGAGGAGTACATCACGCAGGACGCGATCGGAGCCACCCTGGATGCGGCGATGCAGCAGACCGCCGCGGGGGATGCCGCGATGATCCCGCTCGTCTCGTCGAACTCGCCCGCGCTGTTCTCCTACTTCGAGGACGGCGATGACGGTGTCGGAGCGTTCGCGCTGCCGGCCACGGACGACCCGGAGGAGACCTTCGTGCCGCTCTCGCCCGAGCTGCTCGCGGTCAGCGCGACGGCGAAGAACCCCGAGGGTGCCAAGGCGTTCCTGGAGTACCTCTCGGATCCCGAGCGCGCCGCCGAGTACGCCGACGCGACCAAGACGCTGCCGATCCTCGCCGGCGTCGAGGCCCTGCCGTCGACCGTCGGCGACGCGCTGCAGCCGTTCCTGGCGTCGCAGCAGTTCGTGCCGTTCGTCAACCACCGCTGGGTCAACGGCGACACGCAGGCCGCGCTGATGCAGAACGGTCCGCTGCTCGCCACGGGCGGGGCGAGCATTCAGGACGTGCTGGCGGCAATGGACGCCGCGTACGCACTGGGCTGAGAGGAACGACGATGACGACGAGCGTGGCGCCCGCCCCTCCACAGCCGCGGGCGGAGTCTCCTGCCTTCCGCGGGCCGACGGGCCGACGGAAAGGGCGCCGCACGGGATTCCTGTGGTTCGCCCTGCCTGCCATCGTGCTCTACGTGCTGGTGGTGGTGTACCCGACCCTCTCGGGCGCCGCGCTCGCGTTCACCGATTCGAAGGGCGGTCGCAGCGCCGACTTCATCGGACTGCAGAACTTCGTCCGTCTCGCGAACGACCCTGCGGCACTGGCATCCATCGTGAACACGGTCGTGCTCACGGTGTCGCTCGTGGTGGTGCAGACGATCGTCGCTCTGATGCTCGCCCTCGGCCTGCACCAGCGGCTGCGCACCCGCGGCATCCTGCGCACCGTGTTCTTCCTGCCCTTCATCCTGCCGTCGCTGATCGTCGGTGTCCTCTGGCAGTTCCTCTACAGCCCGGACGGCCCGATCAACAGCGTCCTCGACTCCGTCGGGCTGGGCTTCCTCGCACCACTGTGGCTCGGGGACTCCTCGATCGCGCTGTGGTCGGTCATCGTCGCACTCATCTGGCAGAACGTCGGGTTCTCGATGGTCGTCTATCTCGCGGGGCTCGAGCAGATCCCCGGTGAGCTCTACGAGGCCGCGGCGATCGACGGTGCAAGCGGCTGGCGGACCTTCTGGAACGTCACTCGGCCCCTGCTCGGCCCGGCCACGACCATCAACCTGACGCTGACCATGGTCGGGGCGCTGAAGATCTTCGACCAGATCTTCGTCATGACCAACGGCGGCCCGGGGTACGCGACCGACGTGCTGTCGCTGGTCACCTACCGGCAGTCGTTCGTGCTGGGCAACTGGGGCTACGGGTCGGCGATCGCGCTGGTGCTCGCGATGATCGTCGCGGCAGCGGCCTTCGTGCAGCTCTGGCTTCGCGGAAAGGTGGAGGTGGACCGATGAACCGCTATGGCCCGCGGACCTTCGCGCTGGAGATCGCGTTCGTGGTGCTGGGTGTGGTGGCGCTGTTCCCCATCTACATCCTCGTCACGGTCGCATTCAAGTCGCCTCCGGCGGTGGCCGAGTCCACGCTCGCTCCTCCGCCCGAGCTCTACCTGGAGAACTTCATCACCGCGTGGACGGAGGCGGATCTGCTCGCCGCGCTGGTGCAGACGGCGTTCATCACGGCGCTGAGCGTCGCCGGCCTCGTGGCGCTCGGCTCGGCCGCCGCCTACGGGCTGGTGCGCGGGGCCGGGCGGATGCACCGGCTGCTGCTGCTGTTCATCACGCTCGGGATCACGGTCCCGATCCAGCTCGGGATGGTGCCGCTCTATCAGCTGATGCGCGACCTGCATCTGCTCCAGACCCCGTGGTCGGTCATCATCTTCAGCGTGGGCTCGCAGCTTCCGATCACGGTGTTCCTCTACAGCGGGTTCCTCGCGGTCCAGTCGCGCGAGTACGAGGAGGCGGCGCGCGTCGACGGAGCGAACGGGTTCCAGACCTTCTCGCGGATCGTGTTCCCGCTGCTGCGCCCGATCACCGGCACGGTCATCATCCTGTCGTCGATTCACGTCTGGAACGACTTCCTCACGCCTCTGCTGTATCTGAGCGGCAGCGACGCGCGCACCCTGACGGTCGCCATCTTCTCGTTCCGAGGTGAGTTCGCCACGCAGTGGGGCATCGTCTTCGCCGGCATCCTCATCGCGATCATTCCGGTCGTGACGCTGTTCTTCCTCCTGCAGAAGTACGTCATCAAAGGATTCGCGAGTGGCCTCAAGGGGTGAGGCGGCGCGCGCGTCTAGCGGGAGGCGGGTTCGAGCACGTCGGCGTGGAGCACGACGGCCGCCGCGCCCACGGCTGCGGCATCCCTGGCGTTCACCGACGACTGCACGGCAACGGCGGTGCCTCCGCGTGCTTTCGATCGACGGTCCAGCTCCTGCTGGACGGCGCTGATGTAGAAGGAGATGGCGCTCGCGAAGCCGCTCCCGGCGAGCACGATGCGCTCGACATCGAGGAGGGCGACCAGAGCACCCGCGGCCTGAGCGAGCGCCGTGAACGAGGGGGTCAGAGCCTCCAACGCGTCGCGTTCACCGGCCACCGCGGCGGCCCCGAGCCGCGACATGCTGACGACCTCGCCCGTGCTGCAGCGGTAGCGCTCTCGAGCGGCGGCGGGGGAGGCGATGAGATGCAGGCACCCGCGGCCTCCGCAGGGACACGGCGCTCCGTTCACGTCGAGGGAGAGGTGTCCGAGGTCGCCGGCGCCGCCGTGCGCCCCGCGGAGCGGGCGTCCTCGGGAGACGACGCCGACGCCGATGTCCGTCTCCATGTGGATCACGGCCACCTCGCCGATCTCTCCCGCGGCGCCGCTCCAGTACTCTCCGACGGCGGCCGCGATGGCCTCGTTCTCCAGCACGATGCGCAGCCCCAGCCGCTGCGCGAGTCCCTCCCGCAACGGATAGCCCTCCCATCGCGGGTCCGCGGAGGCCGAAGAGGATCTGCCGAGATCGCGGTCGGGGGTTCCCGCGGCGGCCACCCCGACCCCGGCGACGAGGGTCGGGTCGATGCCGAGCGAATCGAGGAGGTCGCGCAGGCTCGCCACGAGCCCGTCGAGGAACTCGTCGGGAGGAGTCTCGGCGGGCGCGGCGGCACGTGAGCGCCCGACGATCGCGCCCCACAGGTTCGCGACGATGAGGACCGTGGACTCCGCGGCGATGTGGATCCCGACGGCGAACCGCGCGGTCGGGTCGATCTCGACGAGGATCGGGCGCTTGCCGCCGGTGGAGGCGCCGTGCCCGGATTCGACGACGAGGCCATCGGCGAGAAGATCGCGCACCACGCGCGTCATCGTCGCGGCGGTGAGGCCAGTCGCCTCCGCGAGCTCGATGCGACTGATGGGGCCTCGCGTGCGGATCACGTCGAGGACGATGCCCCGGGTGTTCTTCCGCGGAGCGCGCACCGCACCTGTGTCTCTGACCACGTCGTTCTTGCTTGCTTCGATTGAATGAACGGTTGCGCTCAGTGTACTCAGGAGCGGCTCTGCTCCGAGGCGAGCGGAGCGATCGCGACGTCGCCCGGCACGATCGCCCCGCCAGCCCGCAGCTGCTCGCGCAGCGATGCGAGCGGGACGCCGCTCATCGGAACCCCGGCGCTCGCCGAGAGCGCCGCGTTCGCGCCGGCCGCCTGCCCCATCGCCATGCAGGACGCCTGGACCCGGTACGCCGAGTTCGCCTCCTGATCGCCGGCGACCGCGCGCCCCGCGACGATCAGATGCGCGCTGCCCCGGGGGATCATCGCCCCGCGCGGGATGGACGGGACCGTGCCGTACTCCAGCGGCCGGATATCGATCCCGTCCCCGTCCGGCTGGTGCACGTCGATCGGGTAGAAGCTGTGGGAGACGGCATCCTCCCACCGTCTTCCGCTCACGTAATCCTGCACGGTGATGCGCTCGTGCCCGTCGATCGTGAAGGTCTCGCGGATCCCGCATTCCACAGCCCACGACTCGATGCGCACGTGCTCGAGCCCGGGCTGGCGGCGAAGGAACCCGTAGATCCGGGTGAGCGTCCGTCGTCCCTCGACCTCGGCGGCCGTGCGCGTGAGGCTGGTGCCCCCCTCGATCCCGGTGACATGGATGGCGTTCTCTCCGCGCCCGCGCAGGAAGCGCGCCATGGGACGCTCGGTCATCGAGAGGTCCTCCGCGCGCAGCTCGCCGGACGCGACAGCCCGCTCGTGTGCGGCGTCGAGGGCGTCGATGTCGAGTCGATCGAGGTCGTAGCCGCCGAAGCGGACCATGATCGTCCCGGGCTGACGCCGCTCGTTCCGGAGGCGGTCGAGGCCGGCGAGGGCCACCGCGTCGGCATCGCCGGAGCAGTCCACGATGCGCCGCGCACGCACGGTGTACAGACCCTCCTTGTCGCAGAGCGTGACCGTCCACCCGTCGTCCGCCGGTTCCACCGCGCCAAGCATCGTGTGCAGCCGCAGGTCGACTCCCGCCTGGAGCACCTCGGCGTCGAGGACGCCCGCGTAGAGCGCGGCGGTCACCGGCACCTGCAGCTTGTAGTGCGGCAGGCGCCAGTCGCTGAAGTCCGGGAGGGAGTCGCCGGCGACCCGCACGGCCGTGGTCACCAACCGCCAGCCGATGCCGGCGATCACCTGGTGCCCCCAGGCATGGAAGAGGCCCGGCAGGGCCACGCCGGCGACCGTCGTCGTACCGCCCAGAGCGCCGTTCTTCTCGACGAGCATCGTGCGGGCACCCATAGACGCGGCCTGGATCGCCGCGGGGACTCCGGCGGCTCCTCCGCCGACGACGAGGACGTCGATCTCGGCACCTTCGCGCTTCCCGAGCATCAGGCTCGCTCCTCGGCGATGTCGCCGGAGTACCCGAGCACTGCGGAGAGCTCGGCCGCGGACTCGACCACAGCGTCGAGGAGCGCCCGGTCGTGCACGTCGCTCCTCCGGGCCGCCGGATAACCCACGCAGATCGCGGCGGTCACCCGTCCGGTGTGGTCGCGCACCGGGGCGGCGATGCCGCAGACTCCGGGCGTCTCCTCCTCGAAGTTCGTGGCGTAGCCGGCCGACCGCACCGCGGCGAGTTCGGCATCGAGTTGCGCCCGGTTCGCGGTGTGGGCGGTGAGGTTCACCAGCTCCGCCGGAGAGGCGCCGGCGAGCAGGACCTTGCCGGCTGCCGTGTGTGCGAGGGGATCGGGCTGATCCGCGATCGCACGCATGTTGCTCGGGTTGATGTTGAGCAGCTGCCGGCTCACCAGCACCGAGATGTCGACGCGGCGGCCGTGCTGCAGCGTCGAGAGATGCACCGTCTCGTCCGTCCGCTCCCAGAGCCTGCGCAGTACAGGGGCGGCGACCGCGCTCAGGTCGTTCTGCAGCTGATATGTCCGATTCAGCTCGAAGAACCGCGGTCCGAGCACGTAGCGGCGGTTGGAGTCGATCTGGCCGACGAGTCCGTGGATGGCGAGCGCGCTCAGCAGCGTGCGCCCGGTCGACGCGTGCAGGCCCGCCTGCTCGACGAGCTCCTTCAGCGAGACCCCGGCGGGGCCCGCCGCCGCGATCGCGGTGATCAGGTCCACGGTGCGGTCGATGGTCTGGATCGGACTGCGCTGACCGAGCGTCGGGCGGGAGGACGGCTCGGACTTCGACGAATCCGGTGTCTCGTTGTCTGTCGTCGTCATGCGTCCTGCCTTCTGTCGTCGTACTGATGGGGATGTGAGCTTCGGGTCCGCTCGAGGAACAAGCGGGCGACGCCGGCCACCGCGATGTGGCCGTGCGTGCTGAGGTGGATGCCGTCGTCGGAGGCGCCAGGACGCCAGCGTCCTGGTCGATCCGGGTCCTCCACGGCAGCGGCGAGATCGATCACGCCGGAGAGGGGATCCGGTTTCGTGCGGATCCACCGGTTGATGGCGACGCGCGTCGCCTCGGCGCCGCGCGGAGCGCCACCTGAAGCGTGCGGCGGCGCGGTCACGGGCGGCACGGTGCAACCGACCACCGGCACGCCGAGAGCCTGCAGGGCGGACCAGTGCGCGAGGAGGTCGCCGCCCACCGCGTCGACATCGGTCTTCGCATCGGCGAGATCATTGGTACCGAGCGCCGAGATCATGACGTCCGGCCGCACGTCGCGCAGCAGCGCGAACCGGTGTCGTAGATCCGTGGCGCTCCGCGATCCGCGCGCCGTCGCTCCGCTGATGCCCAGGTTGATGTGGGCGATGTCCGGCTCGCAGGCGCGCCGCAGCCAGCCGTGGTGCAGTGTGCCGGCGCCGTGGTCGCCGAAGCCGACGGCGTTGGAGTCTCCGATCACCGCGACGAGGAGCCGGTCGTCGTCGATGCTCGATTCGGTGAGGATGAGGCGGGGGCCGAAGCCGTAGGTCTCGTGGTCGCCGGGGACCTGGGAGCCCAGTGGGATCCTCTCGCCCGCGTGACCGACCTCGACGAGGGTGCTGCTGATGAGTACTTCGCCCTCCCCGACATGGACGGGAAGGGGGTCGGAGAGGACCTGGCCGCCCGGTTCCAGGAGCACGCGGGCGGCGCCGCCGAACGTCGCCTCGCGGGCGTGGCCACCGGCGGTGCGGACTGCGGTGGAGACGGTTATCGGGTTCGTTCCTGGCGCCTCTCGCCCGCCGTCGTTGATCCAGTTGGCGTAGACGAGGCGGATGCTGTCGGTCGCGCGCTGCATCGTGTGTGACATGCGGGTGCGCAGCGAGAGAACGCTGCCGTCCGTGGCGTTGTGCGCGACACGGACGGGCAGGTGAAGGTCGGTGCCGACCGGGCGCAGAGTGAGCGTCCCGGTCGGCACCGTTGGCGCGATCATCCCTTCAGCCCCCCGGCGAAGCCCTGGATGATGTGCCGCTGAAGGAAGAAATAGACGACGAGCACCGGGAGCGCCGCGATCACCATGCCGGCGAAGATGAGCCCCCACTCACTCGCGAACTCGCCCTGGAACGAGAAGACGGCGACCGGAAGGGTCCGGTTCGGCGTGCCGGCGAGATAGAGCATGGGAGTCAGGAAGTCGTTCCAGATGTTGATGGTGTTGATGATGATGACGGTTCCGGTCACCGGTCGCAGAAGCGGGAAGACCACTCTCGAGAAGGTCTGCCACCACCCGGCGCCATCGATCTTCGCCGCCTCCTCGAAGGTGGGCGACACTGTCTTGAGGAAGCCGGCGTACAGGAAGACCGTCATCGGCATCAGCGAGCCCGCGTAGTAGATGATCAGTGACAGGTGCGACTGCAGAAGACCCAGATCCCGCATCAGAGTGTAGAGCGGCACCATGCCCAGCTGTCCAGGGATCATCAGGCCGAGCAGGAACAGCACGAGCTTCGGGGTGCTCCACCGGCGGGTACCGCGGACGATGGCGTAGCCGGCCATCGCTCCGATGAGGACGGCGACGGTGATGCTGATCACGGTCACGATGAGGCTGTTGATCAGCGCCCGGCCGAGGTCCGCCTCCGACCATGCCGTCGCATAATTGTCGAAGTAGGCGCTCTGCGGAGGAGCGATGGGCGAGCCCGCCGCCTCGGCCGCTGTCTTGAAAGACATGGAGATCATGATGTACAGCGGGAACATGTACGCCACCGTCGCGAGGACCATCACGATCTCGAGCACCGGCTTGCCGTAGCCGCCGATTCTGCGCCGGCGCCGGGGCGTGCGGCGAGCAGGCGACTCTGCGGGCACCACGTTGCTGATGGACAGACTCATGCTTCGACCTCTCCTCGGCGGGTGATCGACATCTGAAGGAAGACGATCGCGGCCACGATCATGGTGAGGACGAGGGCGATGGCGGACCCGTAGCCGTACTCGCCGTAGACGAAGGCCTCTTTGTACATGATCAGCGACAGGGTCTCGGTGGCCACACCGGGGCCGCCGCCGGTCATGACGAACACCTGGTCGAAGAGCTTGAGCGATGAGGTCATGGTCAACGCCATGGCGATCGTCGTGGACTGACCGAGGAGCGGACGCGTGACGCTCCAGAACCGCCGCAGCGGGCCGGCGCGATCGATCGCCGCCGCTTCGTACAGCTCCTGGGGGATCGACTGAAGGCCGGCCAGGTAGATGACCATGGACATGCCGACGTGGTGCCAGATCACGCTCGCGATGATCGACCACAGGGCGATCTGCGAGTTGCCCAGCCAGCTCTGGGAGAGGGCTCCGAGACCGACGCTCTCCAGAAGGGAGTCGAGCGGACCGTTGGGGGTGTACACGTACTGCCAGAGCAGACCGATGATGACGGGCGGGACCATCATCGGCGCGAAGAACAGGGTGCGCATGAGGTTGCGTCCGCGGATCGCGCAGTTCAGCGCCAGCGCGAGAAGCAGCCCGAGACCGGTCTGCACGAGAGTGAGGGTGACGGCGATCGTCAGCGTGTTGACCAGCGACGCGACCGCGGCGGAGTCGCCGGCGAGCGCGATGAAGTTCTCCAGGCCCGTCCAGTTCGCCTCGGTGCCTCCTCGCCAATCAGTGAACGCGTAGTAGGCGCCGGCGATGCTGGGGTAGAGCACCACGACGGCGTAGAACAGGAGGGCTGGGATGAGGAACCAGCTCGGCACCCGGCCGACGCTGCTGCGTCGTGACCTGGTGGAAGGGGCACCTCCCAGTGAGGAGGGCCGCGCGGAGGCGTCCCCCCTCACTGCGAGGCCGGCACTCACGAGAGGCTCTCCTGATATGCCGCGTCGAGCGCTGCGAGGACGTCGTCGATGGTCTTCGACCCCTCCACCACCTGCTGGCTGGTCGTGATCAGCGCCTCTGCCACCTTGCCGCCCGGCCACGCGTGGTTGGCGAACGGCGCGGTCCTTCCCTCGTCGAGGAAGGGCTGCACGGTGTTGTTGAGCGCGTTGTCGATCGGCTCCGCGTTGCTGAGCGCAGGGATGGATCCCGTCGCGGCGGCGATCGATGAGATGTTCTCCGGCTCCGCGATGTACTCGAGGAACGCGAGCGCGGTGGCCGGGTTCTTCGCCTTGGCGTTGACGACGAGGTAGTCCGGCGAGAAGGCGACAAACGTCTCCGACGCATCGTCGGTGGCAGGAACGGCGAAGTTGCCCATCTCGTCCTCGCCGCCGGCCATCATGCCGGCCAGGACCGGAGACGCAGCGGACGGCATGATCACCATGCCGGCTTCACCGTTGCCGACCTGCTGCATCGCGGGGTCTCCCGGCATGCCGAGCGGCGACGGGGTGGTGTAGCCGTCCTCGATCAGCCCGAAGGTCTTCTCCAGCACTTCGCGCCAGCCCTCGGATTCGACGAACGAGGTCTCGCCCGCTTCGAGGCGGTCGTAGAAGTCCGGCTCAAGTCCGTCGACGAGGGTGGCGGCAAGCGCCAGGGGCGTGAACTGGGCGATGTAGCTGTCGGCGAGCCCCAGCGAGATCGGGACCTTGCCGGCATCCTTGAGCGTCTCGCAGACCTCGATGAACTCGGACCAGGTGGTGGGAACCTCGATGCCGAGGTCGGCGAACAGGGTCGTGTTGTAGAAGGCGAGCATCGCCTGCCCGTAGGTGGGGAACGCGTAGGTTCCGCCGTCGGCCTGCTGCAGGGAGTTGAACGACTCGGGCACGAACTCCGCCCACGGCTGGTCAGACAGGTCCATGAGGTTGCCCTCGGCCTGCAGGTTGAGCACCGAGGAGGGGGATGAGTATCCGGGCGAGGAGCGGAACAGGTCGGGCGCGGTCCCCGAGGTGATCTGGATACGCAGCTGCTCGTTCAGGGCGCCGGCCTCGGCGAAGGTGCCCTCGATGTTCGCCCCGGTGTCCGCCTCGAACGACTCGATGAGCGGTGCGAGTCCGCGGTCGCTCGTCGTGGCGAGGTTCATCGTGCCACCGACCTCACCCTCGGTCGCATCGGCGTCGCCTGCGCCCGGGTTCGAGCAGGCGGCGAGACCGAGCGCGGTGATGGCAACGGTCAGGGCTGCGGTCGCCCTGCGTCTGGTCCTCAAACGCATTGTGTCCTCCATTGGATCTGTGTGTGCGCCCAGCAATCGTGGGAGCGGATGAGGTGCTGCGGGTAGTTCGACAATATAGAACGCGGTTCGTGATTGTCGCTCTAGACGATGACATGCCCGTCCAGCGGGTGTCAAGAAGGTTTCTGTTCCATATGTGCAACAGTGCTTTCGAGACTGGAACGTGCCGACTCTAACCCAGGTGCTCGGCACGTTCAAGCGCAAGCCGACGCGTGATTGACTCACACCCTCGGGCTGGATAGCGTGAAACCGTTCGTTATCTGAAACTCACGTTCTAAATGAGGAACTTCATGGCTTCCGACATCTCCGCTCGATCATCCGCTCCCGCCGTCGTCCGCGCTCTGAGAATCCTGGAGCTGCTCGCCGAAGCGGATGACCGGATGAGCCTGACCCGCATCGCGGAGGAACTGGGACTGGCGAAGTCCTCAGCCCATCACGTGCTCTCCGCCCTCATCGAGCGCGGTTGGGTCGAACGCGATCCCGCGTCGAGGGAGGTCTCGCTGGGACTGCGTGCGTGGGAGGTCGGACAGGGATACGACGTGGCGCAGACGCTGAGCCAGCGCGCCCGCACGTTCATGGACGAGATCCGCGATGAGCTCGGCGAGACGGTGCGCCTTGCCGTGCGCTCCGGCAGCGATCAGGTCTGCATCGCCAAGAGCGCCGGCCAGCAGAAGCTCGTGTTCGACCAGCGCATCGGCGCTCGACTGCCCTGCCATGCCACGGGCCTGGGCAAGGCGCTGCTGAGCGGACTCGAGCCGGACGAGGTGAAGCAGATGTACGCCGGAGGGCTCGAGCAGTTCACCGAAACCACCATCATCGACGTCGATGAACTGAACGAGAACCTGGCCGAAGCCCGCGAGGCGGGCTTCGCCGAGGATCACGGCGAGTACATCCTCGGCATCCGGTGCGTCGCCGTGCCGGTGCGTTCGCGGGACGGGCGCACGATCGCGGCGCTCTCCGTGAGCGGACCCACAGCCCGGTTCGACGACGAGCACATCGCCTCCTGTCTGGAGGCGCTCCGCATCGGGGCGGATGCTCTGAGCGCGAGACTCGGCGATGAGACGGAGCTGCGCTGATGTTGGGGCGTGGATCGTCGCTCGGCTGCGTCACGCTCGAGCTCTCCCTCAAGCCGTTCCCCGCTTTCGATGACGCGGGGCTGTCGCAGACGGTCTCGGAGGCCTTCCGCCAGTGGATGCCGCTGCTGCGCGCCGCGAACTCCTGTTCGATCATGCTGTGGATCTCCGACGGCAGTGAGATCCTGGAGTGGGCCGGAGACCTCGATCAGCAGATCGAGTGGGCGCGTTACATCGGATTCAACAACACCGGGGCCGGTGCGTACGGCGAGGTCAAGGAGCCGGATCGGGTGGCGCGGCCCTTCGCGGAGTCGGCCCCCGCCCTCGACTACGCCGCCATCGCCCGCCTTGTGCGAGTCATCAAGCAGATCGGCACCGAGGAGTTCGGCATCCCGACGAGCGTGGGCGCGACCTTCGACCCGGGGCCCGAGTTCGCACCGTCCGCATTCAAGTTCGACCGTCACCCCGAAGTCGTCGCGCGCGGTGAGGACGTGGGTATAGGACCGATCATCCAGATGCTGAGGCACTCCAGTTCGCTGCGCGCTGACGACCGCCCGTATGCGGCCTACCCGAAGGGCATCCCGGGGGGCACGAGTTTCGGGGAGTTCCTGGGGCGGCAGGCCCAGGACTACGCGACGGCGATGGGCTTCGACTACCTGTGGCTGTCCAACGGCTTCGGATTCAGCGCCTTCGCCTGGACGGACCTGGGTGCCGGCTTCGACGGCCGGGCCTTCCACGACCACAGAGCGGACGCGCTGCGACGGGAGTCACTCTCGTTCTGGGAGGACTTCGCACGCCACTTCCATCTCCCCGTCGAAGTCCGCGGGACGAACCACACGGCCGGAATCGACATCGGCTCGGACGCCGTGCCGGCGCTGGAGCTGTACGAAGCCGGCCACTTCCAGTCGCCCCCGCCGAACTCGCCCTGGGGGCCGCTGAACGAGGACTTCGGGATCGAGATGTCCGGTTTCCTGTCGCGTATCGCGATGCTGCCGGCCGGGTCGCCGGGGTATCGTTACCGCTTCTACGCGAACGACCCCTGGTTCTGGCAGCAGCCGTGGTGGGACTTCTACAACCGGGAGCCGTTCGACATCTACCTGCCGCTCGGTGTCTCGCGCGTCGACGACCTCGGCCGTGTGCAGACACCGTCGAGTGTCAACATCCTGTCGATCGACACCGCTCACGGAGTCCTTGACGAGCGGGTCGGGCGCGAGGTCGGCGGGCACATCCTCGCGGCGCTCGAATCCACACCCGATGAGGCGGGACCGCTGGTCTGGGTCTATCCGTTTCGCGAGTATCACCAGGCCGACACATCGCTGGGTCAGCCCTACTTCGAGGACTGGCTCCTCACTTCCGCGCTCAACGCGGGGCTGCCGGTGAGCACCGTCGTCAGCACCGATGACCTCGGCTCCGCACTGCGCGCAGGTGCACTGGCCGGTCGGGCTCTCCTCGTGCCGGCCGGCGCCATGACCGAAGCGATCAGCGCGGAGCTCGTCGACCACGTGAGCGCCGGCGGATCCCTCGTCGTGTACGGAGCGCCGACGAGGCTGAGTGCTCGCGGAGCCCACCTGCTCGGCCTCAGCGTGGAGAACGGTGAGCAGCCCCTCGCCGGTGACCTGCTGCTGCTCACCGACGTCGAGAGTGACACGAGTGAGCAGGGCGAGATGCCGCGTGTGCTCCGTCACATCGAGCTGCTCTCTGACGGGGGGATCGGTGCGGTCCGCATCGTCGATCCGCACGCCGAGGCCACTGTCCGTGTTCGCGACGAGGCAGGACGCGAGCGCGTCTACGCCACGGCTCGACGTGACCCTTCGTGGGGCGGGGGCGCGGCGATGTGGGTACGCGGTTCCTCGCCCCACGCGTTCGCCGAGCCGGACGAGCGCGGGGTTCCGGATCAGGTGCCCCACGATCCGGATCGGTTCGTCACCCCCGGCGTGCTGCTGCGAGACCTCGTCGGTATGGCGGGGTATCTGGTCTCTCACGAGCTGCGCCGCCCCTCGTCCGGCCGGGCGGTGCTGGGTCTGCACCGCAGCCGGTCGGCGTTCTGGTTCAGCGGCTACCTGACCGACACCACCTCGCGAGTGCGGCTGCGTCTTCCCGCCGGAGTGCCGATCCTGAACCATCAGGAGTGCTGGCTCGAAGGCGGCGTCGGCCACTATCAACTGCCGAAGTCGATCCACGCGGAGTGCCGAGTCCTCGTCGAGCAGTCCGCCGTCGGCATGATCCGCTGTCGGGAGATCGCGCCGTACCCGGCATGGATGACGCGTGGGATGAGGATCAGCGGGCTCCGAGAAGCGGCTGTCACTCTTCACCTGCCGCCGACTGACCGCGGGCGTGTCCGGCTGGACGTCGACGGCGAGCTCCTCGACGAGGCGGCGTTCTCGATCGACGCCGACGGCACATGCATCCTGACCGCGGTCACCGGCACCCTGACGGTGGCGTGGGAAGAACCTGACGACGGTTCGCCGGCCCACTAACTTTACTTAAGTTAGGAAGTTGACTACTGTCGACCTACCCCATTGCCGAGGAAGAGGAACGATGACGTATCACGACCTGACGACCGGGTGGACGGCCCGCATCTTGACGGAGACCGCACCCGCGGACCTGGCCGAGCGGCTGCGTGCCGGCATCGCGGCCACCGTTCCAGGCGTCGTGCACACCGACCTTCTCTCCGCCGGCCTCATCACAGACCCGTTCGTCGACGACGCCGAGGCCGCTCTGCAGTGGATCGGCCAGAGCGATTGGGAGTACCGCACCGCGTTCGACTGGGTCGATGACGGCTCGGGCCGCCACGACCTCGTCGCCGAAGGTTTGGACACGGTCGCCCACATCGAGCTCAACGGCAGTCCGGTCGCCGACACGGCAAACCAGCATCGCAGCTATCGCTTCGACGTGAGCGAACTGCTGCAGCCCGGATCCAACGAGCTCGTCGTGCGGTTCCGCTCTCCCGTGCAGTACGCGCGGGAGCAGGAAGCCGTGCTCGGGGAGCGTCCGCATTCCTACACGCATCCGTTCAACGCCATCCGAAAGGCTGCGTGCAACTTCGGATGGGACTGGGGTCCGGACCTCGCTTCCGTCGGCATCTGGAAGTCGATCGGCCTCGAATCCTGGTCGACGGCGCGCATCGCTTCGGTCCGCCCGCTCGTCGACGTGCGCGACGGCGAGCCGACGCTGACGGCCCACGTGCAGGTGGAATGGGCAGACGACGCGGCGGAGCCGGCGACGCTGTCGTTCGACGTCGCCGGCGCCCACACGACGATGGAGGTCCTCCCCGGCCAGACGGCGGCGACGGTGACGCTCAACGTTCCCGGTGCTGAGCTGTGGTGGCCGCGCGGCCACGGTTCACAGACGCTGTATCCGCTGCACGTGGAGCTGGGTGAGGGCGACACGGTGCTGTCCCGCTGGAGCCGCCGTATCGGGTTCCGCAGCGTGTCGCTCGACGTGGCACCTGACCCCGACGGCAGCGCCTTCCGCTTCTCCATCAACGGAGAGGATGTCTACATCAGGGGTGCGAACTGGATCCCGGACGACGTGTTCTTCCCGCGCATCACCCGCGAGACGCTGCAGCGGAGCATCGACGACACCCTCGAGGCGAACATGAACATGCTGCGCGTCTGGGGTGGCGGCATCTACGAATCGGATGACTTCTACGATCTCTGCGACGAGAACGGCATCCTGGTCTGGCAGGATTTCCTCCTCGCCTGCGCCGCGTACTCCGAGGATGCGGCGCTGTGGGATGAGTTCGAGGCGGAGGCCACCGAGGCTATCATCCGCCTCACTGTGCATCCCAGCCTCGTCGTCTGGAACGGCGGCAACGAGAACATCTGGGGCTACGTCGACTGGAACTGGCGGACGCCTCTCGACGGCAGGACTTGGGGTGAGGGGTACTACACCGAGTTGTTCCCCCAGCTCGTCGCCGAGCTGGCGCCGAACACGCCCTACTCCGAGGGAAGCCCCTTCTCGTTCAGCCCGTACCTGCACCCGAACGACCCCGCGCACGGGACGATGCACATTTGGGACGTTTGGAATCAGGTCGACTACTCGCACTATCGCGACTATCGCCCCCGCTTCGTCTCCGAGTTCGGCTTTCAGGGGCCTCCGGCGTGGTCCACGCTCGAGTACGCCGTGCACGATGAGCCGAGAGACCCCTTCGGACCGAACATGCTGGTGCACCAGAAGGCGACTGACGGGAACGAGAAGCTCCGCCGAGGGCTCGGCGAGCACCTGCCGGAGCCGCGCTCGTACGAGGACTGGCACTGGGCCACTCAGCTCAACCAGGCCCGAGCGGTGAGCTTCGGAATCGAGCACTTCCGCTCGCTCTTTCCCCTGAACCAGGGGTCGATCGTCTGGCAGATCAACGACTGCTGGCCGGTCGTCTCGTGGGCTGCCGTCGACAGCCTCGGCCACCGCAAACCGCTGTGGCACGCTCTGCAGCGGGTGTATGGCGAACGGCTCCTCACCGTGCAGCCCAGGGAGGGCGGCCTCATCGCAAGCTTCCACAATGACGCGCCAGAAGCCGTCTCCACCCAGGTCACGATGCAACGCCGAGCCCTCGACGGAACCGTGCTGGCCGAGCAGACGATGCCGCTCGAGGTCGACGCGCGGGAGGCGAGCGCGCTCGTCGTCCCGGCCGACGTCGCGACGCCGGAGGATGGCGCCTCAGAGTTCCTCGTCGTGACCGCGTCGACCGGAGAGCGCGCGTTCTGGTATTTCGTCGAAGATCCCGCTCTTGCCCTCGAAGCCGCGCCGATCGATGCGAGCGCCGAGGAGGTGGACGGAGGGTACCGTGTCCATGTCACCGCCACCGGGCTGGTGAAGGACCTCACGCTCCTCGTTGACAAGGTCGACCGGTCGGCGCACGCGGATGCCGCGCTGCTGACGCTCCTGCCGGGGGAGAGCGTCGAGGTGATGGTCCGTGCGCGCCCGGGACTGGACCCGTCGGAGTTCGTCGCCGAGCACGTCTTGCGCTCGGCGAACGACCTCGTGGCCACGGCGGGCGTCGCGGCGCAGCCATGATCGTTCAGGGCGCTGTGGAGTCGACACCGTGATGAACCGGGATGTAGAGCGCGACGATGCCTAGCGTCCGGCGTCTCCGTGTCGAGGGTGTGACGGAACCGATCGGGATCGACGTGCAGCGACCCCGGTTCTCCTGGATCGTCGAGGCGAGCGAGAACGGTGTGCAGCAGGTCTCCTACCGTCTGACGGTCGAGAGGGTTGCGCCGGCCGGTGCGGAGACGGTCTGGGATTCCGGGCCAGTGACGTCCTCCGACGCCCGGTCAGCCGACTACGACGGCGAGGAACTCCTGGCCGGCACCGGTTACCGGTGGCGGATCGCCGTGGTGACCTCGGCCGGAGAAGCAAGCGCACGGGCGTCGTTTCGGACCGGACTGTTCCGCGAGCAGGACTGGGGCGGGGCGATGTGGATCGGGGGTCATTCGGAGCCGGCGTCCCCCGGCGCACATCCGGCTCCGCTCCTGCGCCGCGAGTTCGTCCTTCCCGCTCCGATCGTCTCCGCCCAGCTCTATGTGGCCGCGGGAGGGTACGCCGACGTTCGCATCAACGGCCGGCATGCGCCGCGCGGCGTCCTCGCACCGGGATTCACCGACTACGACTGCACGGTGCAGTATGACGCCACAGAGGTGGCACAGCTGCTGCGGCCGGGGCGCAACGCCGTGAGCCTCGAACTCGGCCGCGGCTTCTACGGCATGACTGCGGCCAACACCTGGCAGTGGCAGCGCTCTCCATGGCATGCAGAACCGTGCGCGAGAGCAGTCCTCATCGTCTCTCACGAGGACGACACGCGAACCGTCCTCACCACGGACGAAGCGTGGCGCACCGCTGACGGACCGACCACGTTCGATGATCTCTACGCCGGGGAGTCCTTCGACTTCCGACGGGTCGTGGAGGGGGTCGACCGGGTCGGATTCGACGATTCCGGCTGGAGACCGGCCGCCGTCGTGTCGGGTCCGCGCGGCGAACTGCGGCGTCAGCGGCAGCCACCGATCGTCGTCGCTGAATCGCTCATGCCGTCCTGCGTCACGCGGCTTGGCGAGGGCACCTACCTCGTCGAGTTTTCCCGCACCATAGCGGGGTGGGTCACCGTCGCTGCGGCGCCGGTGACGCAGGCCTCGGTGCAGATCGGCTACGCCGAGAGCTTGCGCGCGGACGGCACGGCCAACACGGACGACCCGCACTCCTATTACGACGGCCGCTTTCAGACGGCTCAGGTGGAGTTCGCCGGCACGGGCGAGCGGCAGGAGTGGGCCCCGAAGTTCACCTACTACGGCTTCCGATACGTCCAGCTGACCGGATGGCCGGACGATCATCCGCTGACTGCGGACTCCATCTCCGCCCAGTGCGTGCACACCGACGTCGAGCCGGCGGGCTCCTTCCGCAGCTCGGAACCGCTGCTGAATGACATCCATCGCATCGTCGTGGACACCGTGCTCAACAACCTGCACGGCATCCCCACCGATACTCCCACGTTCGAGAAGAATGGGTGGACGGGAGACGGCATGGTGGGAGCCGAGCTGATGCTGCTGAACTTCGATGCGCATGAGCTGCTGGCCAAATGGGCGGCTGACATCGCCGCGACCGCGCGGCACACCGGCATCCCTCGTGTCATCGCTCCGCACGGCGGCTGGTCCTATGACTGGGGATCGACTCCGACCTGGAATGCGGCGATGCCGTTGATCGCATGGTGGCTGTATCTCTATGCCGCCGATGAGCGGACCATGGCCACCCATCTCGACACCCTGGTGAGACACGCGCGGCTCGAGCTCGAGCGCGCGGACGCTGAGATCGCTGCGACCACGCTCGGGGACTGGGTAGCGCCGGATGCTTCTCCGGGCGGGGGTAACCCCCCGGAGGATTCGCGAGTGCCGGCCACAGCCTTCCTGCATCAGACGATGGTCGCCGTGGCACGTGCGGCGGAGACGCTCGGCCGCACGGGCCTCGCGAACGAGTTCCGTGCACACGCCGATCGCATCGCCGCGGCATTCCGTGCGCGCTTCTTCGATCCGGACCGGAACATCGTCCGCGGCGAGCAAGAGGGGGAGTTCCGGCAGTCGCATAACGTCCTCGCGCTGGCCTTCGGGCTGATACCCGCAGGCCGAGAGCAGGCGGTGGCGGATGCCGTAGCGGCCGACGTCGTAGCGCGGGGATTCCACCTCAACACTGGCGCGCTGGGTACGAAGTACCTCTTGCCGATGCTCAGCAGGCATGGACATGCTCAAACGGCCCTGAGAGTTGCTCTGCAGACCTCGTATCCCAGTTGGGGCTTCTGGCTGGAGCATGGCGCAACGACGACGTGGGAGCATTGGGCGCTGGCATCCCGCTCGCGCGGGCACTACTTCCTCGGAACGGTCGACGATTGGCTCTATCACGATGTCGCCGGCATCCGCCCCGTCGCCCCGGGGTATCGGATCTTTGAGATCGCACCCGCCGTGACCTCGATTCTGGAGGCGCAGGCGTCGGTGTCGACAGCCTTCGGAACCGCTGCCGTGCACTGGAGGCGTCAGGGCCACGAGATCGCGCTCGACGCGACTGTTCCCGTCGGAGCCGAAGCCATACTGCGGCTCCCCGGCACTGAGCCTCAGGTCCTCCGTTCTGGGCGGCACACCGTGCGCGTTTCGTGCCCGTGAACCGCGGGCTGGTGCGGGCATCGCGAGCTGAGCGCAGGCATCAGAGGGTGGTCATCCCGCCGTCGACCACGAACATCGATCCGGTCGCATAGCGGGACTCGTCTCCGGCGAGATAGACCATGATGCCCTCGATATCGGCGACGTCGCCGGCGCGCCGCATCGGGATGCGAGAGAGGATCGCCGCCCGCGCGGCCTCGTCCTCGACGATGCCCGACACCAGCGGGGTGAGGACGTGTCCCGGTACGACCACGTTCACCCGGATTCCGACGTTTGCATAGTCGGCCGCCGCCGTGCGGGCGAGGCCGTGCACGCCTGCCTTCGAGGCGCTGTAGGCCGCGAACCCGGCTCCCTCGCCGTTGAGCGCCGTCGGACTGCCCGTGACGATGATCGATCCGCCGCGCTGCGTCATCGCGCGCACCGCGTGTTTCAGCGTCAGGAACGTCCCCGTGAGGTTGACGTCCTGCGTGCGCCGCCAGACCTCGAGGTCGAGATCGCCGACGCGCGCGTCCGAACCGATGAGCTGCACGCCCGCGTTCGCGACGACGATGTCGATCGGCCCGGCTGCGGCGAAGGCGGCGGCCACCGACGCCTCGTCCGCGATATCCATGCGGACGGCGCGGGCCGAACCGCCGCTCTCCTGCGCAGCCTCCCGGGCCCCGTCGACGTCGCGGTCGGCGAAGACGACCCTCGCGCCCTCGCGGACGAAACGCTGCGCCGTGGCACGACCGATGCCCGAGGCTGCGCCGGTCACTATTGCGGTGCGTCCCATCAGGGCGTTCACGAGGGCTCCGTCCCGTCCACCGGCTCGTAGTACTGACGCGAGTCATCGAGGTGCCCACCCATGGCGGCGCGCGCACCCCGTGGATCGCGGGCGCGCAGGGCGTCGAGCACGGCGCCGTGCTGGGCGAGAGTGCGCTCGCGCCGTCCCTCGAGCTCGAGGCTGTGCTCACGGATCGGCATCATCACCGCGTTCAGGGATTCGAGCAGAGCGACGTACAGCGCGTTGTGCGTGGCGAGTGCGATGCGGCGGTGGAACTCGGCGTCCTCAGCGGCCGCCTCCTCCGGCGAGCGAAGCCGATGCGTCCGCCGCGCGATCACGACGCCGAGCTCGACCTCCCAGTCCAGCTTCG
>NZ_JBSFPT010000031.1:0-25683 GCF_053588335.1 Microbacterium sp. NPDC003461
ACCCCCGCCGAGACCCGGGCCGCCTACTACGCCCAGACCGCAACCGCGGCCTGAAATCCACAAAGAGATCGTCTACGAAGCTTGACACAGCCCAGACTTCGGGGCGAGGTCGCCGCATCGCGCGCATTGCACCTCACCTTTGCCTCTTGGCCGGCCCTTCGGGCGGGGCGCTTGACTATTCGGATTCATCGCGCAGGACTCGAGCGCGGCGGGGCCGCGCTTGGCTGGCTGGACCCGTGTAGTCGACGACCTGGTTGGCGACCTTCTTTGTGGTGGTCGCATCCTGCGCTGTCACGGTGATGAGATCCGCGGGTGTGCAGTGGAAGATGTCGCAGAGCGCCGAGAGGAGGGGCAGCGAAAGACGTTCTGGTCGTTGCGTGACCAGCCGCCAGATCTGCGCTGACGAGAGGGAAATGCCTTGGTTGTTGAGATGCGGAGCGAGGTCCGTCGAGTTGTGCATCCCGTTGCGAGCCATGAGCTCGGCGAGGTTCCAGGTGTAATCGGCGGTGCGTCGCATGTCAGTCCTTCAATCCGTGCTTGAGCGCGTCGGCCATCGTACTGTCGAGCGTTCGCCTGAGCGTCTTGACGCGGAAGTCGCTGGAGACTCCGGTGTAGAGCGCGGTGGTCGATGCGTACTCGTGTCCGACCTGCTGTTGGACGAAGAGCGAATCGAATCCGCCCTCGATCAGGTGGGTGATGTACGAGTGCCGAAGCGAGTGGAAGGTGAGGTCCTTGCCGAAGCCGAGCTCGTCTCGATAGAGGCGGAAGCGCGTGTTCAGCGCCGACTCGGAGACGAGCGTATTTCGCTCCGTCGGGAATAGTGCGGTGCCGTCGCCGAAGCGGGGCAGTCCGCGCTCGAGCCACTCTTCGAGGATGTCCGAGCCCCATGGGAACACCGCCAACACGTTCCGCTGCTTGTAGTCGGATCCCTTCATCGCCTTGCCGAACCGGACGTTGAGGTGACCGTACTTTCCGAACTCGGGTGCGTGTGGGTTGCGGCTGAAGTCGAAGGTCTCGAGGTGCCGGATCTCGTTCCGTCGAAGCCCAAAGCAGTAGGTGAGCTTGAAGAGCGTACTGTCGCGAAACGCGGCGGCCCAGCCTTTCCGGTTGCGCCGGGCAATGCTGTCGGCTTCATCGTCAGCGCGGTCGAAGAACGCTTGCAGCTCGGCGTGACGGAATGGTCGCCGCCGGCCACCGTGCTCGGCTTCCTGGATGTGTCGCGCCATGTTCCACTGATGGAGCACCGGAACGGGGTGCGTACCGAACATGTCGTTGCACCTGTTGACCCAGTCGTATGCGGGGGGCAGATGAAGTCAGTGAACAGGTTGAGGGCGTCTTGGTACTTACGGATGGTCGGCCGCTTGTTTCCGTGGATCGCGATCTGGTCCCCGAAGAACTCATCGACGTGCTCGACGGTCCAGAACCACGGGTACTGATTCGTACTCTTCATGAACCTGCGCACGAGCGCCTCGCGACCGTCGATCGTTCCGATCGACAGGCCTCGCGCGAGCTGCTGGCGCCGAAAGCCCGCGAGCATCTCTTCGAAGGTTCGCTCCTCGGGGTGAAGTACGGCTACGCCCGCGCTCCACTTGACGTGACTCGTGAGCTCAATGACCATCGAAGCAACCCTTCATTGGATGCGCTTATCATTCACCAAACGAAGGATCATTGCAATGGTGCTGAAGGAGGATTGTTGACACACCGCGAAGTTTCCAACCGACGAGGACTCAGGGCGACGGGTCGCACGAGCCCCGCGCACCGAGAATCCGGGGGAATCTGGCCTTAGTTGAGGAGGTTCGCGGTATCCTCGGACGTGCCGCTAGAGGGGCAGGAGCTAGATTTCATCCACTGCAATAATGACTGCTTGAACTGACATAATGTGCATTATCAGCTAAGAAGCGTTTCGGCGAGCAAGGCGCCTGTCAGCCGATGCCGAGCACGCGCAGGCCCGCCGACTGCGCGGCGCGCGCGAGCTCGGCGTCATAGGTGACCATCTCGTCGGCGCCCACGCGCAACGCGGTCGCCAGGTGCACGGCGTCGTTCGAGCGCAACGGCGCGTGCGTGCCCGCCGCGAGCAGATCGCCCCGCGTGACGTCGATCAGGTGCGTCGTGCCGAGCACGATGTTCACGGCGTCCAGCGAGACGACGCCGGGCCTGCGCCCGGCCGCGCCGTGCAGCTCCGCGTGAAGCAGCCACGAGGAAACCGCGCGCGCCGTCGGCCGCCACCGGCGCATGAACTCGGTGCCGTCCTCCTGCACGATCAGCTTCATCGCGGCCGAGGTGTCGAGGTACGAGATCGTCACCAGCGGCCCCGCGCGTCCTCGATGATCTCGCTCGTGGTGACATCCGCCGTCACGGGCACGATCGACAGGACGTCGGCGGCCGGGAGAGTCGGCGGACGCGCCCCGCCCGACGCATCCAGCTCGTCGAGGGTCGATCGCCGCACGGGCGTGATGTAGGCGGCGGGATGACCGTTGTTGGTCACCTGGAACTCCTCGCCCGCCTCGACCCGCCGCAGGATCTCCGCGCTGTTGTTGCGCATCTCCCGATGGCTGATCGTCTCCATGTGCGACACCGTAGCACGCGTGCGACGATCAGGCGCCCACATACTCCGCGAGGTGCTGGCCCGTGAGCGTCGAGCGGTCGGCGACGAGCTGGGCGGGCGTGCCCTCGAAGACGACGCGGCCGCCGTCGTGGCCGGCGCCCGGGCCCATGTCGATGATCCAGTCGGCGTGCGCCATGACGGCCTGGTGATGCTCGATCACGATCACCGACGTGCCGCCGTCGACGAGCCGGTCCAGCATCTCGAGCATCTTGGACACGTCGGCGAGGTGCAGGCCAGTCGTCGGCTCGTCGAGCACGTACACCCCCGCGCCCTCGCCCATCTGCACGGCCAGCTTCAGCCGCTGCCGCTCCCCTCCCGACAGCGTCGACAGCGACTGCCCCAGGCTGACATAACTCAGACCGACGTCGCTCAGCCGCTGCAGGATCTTCGCGGCCGCCGGGATCCGCGCCTCTCCGGTCGAGAAGAAGTCCAGGGCCTCGCCGATCGGCAGGTCCAGCACGTCGGCGATGCTCTTGCCGCCCAGGGTGTACTCCAGCACCGAAGCCATGAACCGGCGGCCGCCGCAGTCCTCGCAGGGCGTGGTGACGCCCTGCATGAACCCGAACTCCGTCGTGATCGCGCCGTTGCCCTTGCACGTGGGGCACGCGCCCTCGCTGTTCGAGCTGAACAGCGCCGGCTTGACGCCGTTCGCCTTCGCGAACGCCTTGCGGATCGGCTCGAGCAGGCCGGTGTACGTGGCGGGGTTGCTGCGGCTCGAGCCCTTGATGGCGCTCTGGTCGACGAACACGACCCCGTCGCGCCCCGCGAGCTGCGCGTTCACGAGCGAGCTCTTGCCGCTGCCGGCCACCCCCGTGAGCGCCACGAGCACACCGGTCGGCACGTCGACGTCCACATCGCGCAGGTTGTTGGCCGTCGCGCCGCGGACCTCGATCGCGCCCGTCGGCGTGCGCACCGCATCCTTCAGCCGCGCGCGGTCGTCGAGATGACGACCGGTCACGGTGCCGCTCCCCCGCAGCCCCTCCAGGGTGCCGGAGAAGCAGATCTCGCCGCCCGCCGTGCCGGCGCCGGGCCCGACGTCGACGACGTGATCGGCGATCGCGATCGTCTCGGGCTTGTGCTCGACGACGAGCACCGTGTTTCCCTTGTCGCGCAGCCGCAGCAGCAGCTCGTTCATGCGCTGGATGTCGTGCGGGTGCAGGCCCGCGGTCGGCTCGTCGAAGACGTAGGTGACGTCGGTGAGCGGCGAGCCCAAGTGCTTGATCATCTTCAGCCGCTGCGCCTCTCCCCCGCTGAGCGTGCCCGACGCGCGGTCGAGCGAGAGATACCCGAGCCCGATGTTCACGAACGAGGCGAGCAGGTCGTCGAGCGCCTTCAGCAGCGGCGCCGCTCCCGGCTCGTCGAGGCCGCGCACCCACGCGAGCAGATCCGAGACCTGCATGGCGCACGCATCGGCGATCGAGATCCCGGCGATCTTCGACGAGCGCGCCGGCGCGGCGAGCCGCGTGCCCTCGCACTCCGGGCACGGACCGAACGTGACGGCCTCGTCCACCCAGGCGCGGATGTGCGGCTGCATGGCGTCGCGATCCTTCGACAGCATCGACTGCCGGATGCGCGGCACGAGACCCAGATAGGTGATGTTGATGCCGTTGAGCTTGACCTTGGTCTCCTCGCGGTGGAGGAAGTCGTGCAGCTGCTCGGGGGTGAACTCCCCCACCGGCACGTCACCGGGGAAGAAGCCCGATTCGCTGTACTGCCGCACCATCCAGCCGCCCGGCTTGTAGCCCGGCACGAGGATCGCGCCGTCGTCGAGCGACAGCGACGGGTCGTAGATGCGCGTCACGTCGAGGTCCGAGACGCGGCCGGTTCCCTCGCAGCCGGCGCACATGCCGCCGAGCATCGTGAAGTCGGCCCGCTCGCGCTTCGCGCCGCCCGTGCGCTCGACGAGGATCGCGCCCGACGCCTTCACCGAGGGCGTGTTGAACGAGTACGCGTTGGGCGGGCCGATCTGCGGATCGCCCAGCCGACTGAACAGCACCCGCAGCATCGCATTCGCATCGCTCGCGGTGCCGACCGTGGAGCGGATGTTGGCGCCCAGTCGCTCCTGATCCACGACGATCGCGGTCGTGAGGCCGTCGAGCGAATCGACGTCGGGGCGCGCCAGCTGCGGCATGAAGCCCTGCACGAACGCGCTGTAGGTCTCGTTGATCATCCGCTGCGACTCGGCGGCGATCGTCTCGAAGGCCAGCGAGCTCTTGCCCGATCCCGACACGCCCGTGAGCACCGTGAGCCGGCGCTTGGGCAGGTCGAGATCGACGCCCTTGAGGTTGTTCTCGCGCGCGCCGCGCACGCGGATGAGGTCGTGGGAATCGGCGGGGTGGACCGTCATGGTCGCAACGGTAGCGGAGGCCGCAGACACGCGCTGCAGGAGTCCGCGTCGGCCGGGCTCAGCGCAGCGCGGCGGTCGGGCTCGACGCCTCCGGCCACTTCGGCGGCGGCGGCGTCCAGTCGAGGAATCGGTCGATCAGCTCGTCGGGATCCGTCGCCACGATGAGGCGGTCGCGGAAGCCGTCGGCCACGAAACCCTCCTCCACGAGGCGGTCGACGAGCGCGAGCGCCGGCTGCCAGAACCCCGCCACGTCGTACAGCGCGATCGGCTTCGCGTGGATGCCCAGCTGCAGCCACGTCCACGCCTCGAAGAACTCCTCGAGCGTGCCGATGCCGCCGGGCAGGGCGACGAAGCCGTCGGCGAGATCGGCCATCCGCATCTTGCGCGCGTGCATGTCGGGCACGACCTCGAACTCCGTGAGGTCGCGATGCGCGACCTCCTTGTTCAGCAGCGCCTCCGGCATGACGCCGATGACCTCGCCGCCGGCGTCGCGGGCCGCGGAGGCCACCGCGCCCATGAGGCCGACGTTGCCGCCGCCGTACACGACGCCGAGGCCGCGCTCCGCGATCCGCGTCCCCACGGCGCGCGCCGCCGCGAGGTACGCCTCTCCCCTGCCGGGTGACGATCCGGTGAAGACGGTGATGCGCTCGAGCGTGTGGGGCACCCGCCCAGCCTACGTTCTCCGAACGGGTGCGGAACGGGGCGCGGTTCATCCCCCGCGTATCGTGGAGCGGGTGAGCACGGGAGCGGATCGCAGTATGCCGGCAGCAGCATGACGGCGGTGCTCACCGGCTACGCCGTCGTCGGGTTCGCGATCCTCATCGGCTACGTCGTCGGGCGGATCGGCATCCTCGGCACGCATGGCCGGTATGTGCTCAGCCGGCTCACGTTCTTCGTGCTGAGCCCCTTCCTGCTCTTCGTCGTGCTGGCGGAGTCCGACGTGGCGGTCCTGTTCTCGTCGCTGCTGCCCGTCTCGCTGCTGACCGCGCTGTCGATGTTCCTGCTCTACTCGCTCGTCGCCCGGTTCGTGCTGCGCCGATCGCTCGGTGCGACCGTGATCGGATCGCTCGGCGCCGGGTACGTGAACGGCAACAACATCGGCCTGCCGATCGCGACGTACCTGCTCGGCAGCGGCGCGTACTCCGCACCGATCATCCTCATCCAGCTGCTGCTGTTCACGCCGGTGGTGCTCGCGATCCTCGATGCGATCTCGTCGGGCACGACGGAGGTCCGCCTCATCCTGCGCCGGACCGCGCGCAACCCGATGATCCTCGGCGCACTCCTGGGCACGCTCGTCGCGTTCACGGCCGTGGAGCTGCCACCCATGGTGATGGATCCGGCGCGGCTCATCGCCGGTGCCGGCATCCCCGTGCTGCTCATCAGCTTCGGGATGTCGCTGCACGGCAGCAGGGTGCTCACCACCCGAGGCACCCGCGCGGACGTGCTCGTCGCGACCGGCATGAAGCTCCTTCTCATGCCGATCGCGGCATGGGTCCTGGCGCGCTTCGCATTCGGCATGGACGGGCACGATCTGCTCGCCGTGGTGCTCATGGCGGCGCTGCCGAGCGCGCAGAACGTCTTCAACTACGCCCAGCGGTACGACGTGGGCGAGACGATCGCCCGCGACACCGTGCTCCTGACCACGATCGGCTGCATCCCCGTCATCCTCGGGGTAGTCCTGCTGCTCGGCTGACGCGTCAGCACGCGACGAGCTCGGGCTCCGGCTCGGCCTGCGCCGCCGCGCGCCGCTCGCGCCGCGCGCGGCGCCACTCGAGGACGCGGTCCACGACGAGGCCCATCACGATCGCGAACACGATGCCAATGGCGGCGCCGATCAGCGGGTCGTCCTCGAACCAGCTGCCCGCCACGGCGCCGATCGCCACGGAGTAGGCGGCCCAGCTCGCCGCCGCCAGCGCCGCGAGCCCGACGAAGCGCGGCACGGGGTACCGCGTGGCGCCCGCGGTGAGGTTCACGGCGACGCGGCCGACCGGGATGTAGCGGGCGACGAGCATGAGCGCGGCGCCGCGGCGGCTCAGCCCCCGCCGCGCCCAGCCGATCGTGCGCTGCGCGCGCGGACCGCGCATCCAGCGGAACCGCTCGGTGCCGATGGCCCGGCCCAGCCAGTACGTCGCGTTGTCGCCCGCGAAGGCGCCGAGAGCCGCGCTCGCCCCGAGCAGCAGGAGGTTCGGCTCGCCGGTCGCGGCCGCCACGGCCGCCGCGCCGACGACGATCGTCTCGCTCGGCATGGGCGGGAAGAAGCCGTCGATCGCCGCCATCGCGAACGCCACGGCGTAGATCCACGGTGACGCGATCGTGTCGAGCAGGGCTTGCAGGATGAGATCCACGGGTCTCCTTCAATCGCTTTCGACGCTACGGACGGGCACGGCGCTCGCGCGTCAGCCCCTGGTCGGATCCGCGTCCACCGCGGGGATGATCCCAGCGTGCGGCGCGGCCGGCCGATGCGTAATGAGGCCTGCGCCCCGCTCGCGGCGGGGGGTTGTCCCCCGGCGCCGCGGCGAATCGCAGCGCGAGCGCCATCAGGGCGGCGCTGAGGCCGGCGACGGCCCAGCTCAGTCCGAGGACGAAGACGACCGCGACCGCGGCCACGCCGAAGACGGCGGCCACTGCGCCGCGCGCGCCGCCGGCGACCGGGCGCGTCTTCGCGTGCGGGAGCCGGCCGGCCCCCGCCACGACGGCCGCGACAGCCACGCCGGCGATGACGAGCCACACGGGCCGCGTCGCCCACCATGCGGGCGATCCCAGCTCGGGCAGCGGCAGGGCGTCCGCCAGGCTCAGCGCGGCACCGAGCCCCGCGAGCCCGATGA
Source organism: Microbacterium sp. NPDC003461 (assembly GCF_053588335.1). Lineage (NCBI taxonomy): Bacteria > Bacillati > Actinomycetota > Actinomycetes > Micrococcales > Microbacteriaceae > Microbacterium > Microbacterium sp. NPDC003461. The sequence continues at coordinate 7,778 of NZ_JBSFPT010000031.1, forward strand.
GCACGGGCATGTGCCACAGGTAGATCGTCATCGACCGCTCGCCGATCGCGTCGGCGATCGCGGCGATCGGGCGCACCCGCGCGATGCGGCGCAGCGCGGGCTGGGCGAGCGAGAACAGCGCGAGCTGCACCGCGCCGAGCAGCACCAGCGCGAGCGTGGGCGGGTTCAGGTTCACGTACATGTCGGGCGAGTACGGCCCGACCGTGGTCAGCAGCAGGAGCAGGGCGAGCGCCCCCGTCGCGATCCCCAGCCGCGCATCGCGCGAGAGCGCCTCGAGTCCGCCGTCGGCCAGCAGGAAGCCGAGCTGCTGCACGAGCAGCCACACCGCCGCGAGCCCCAGGAACCCGATCCCCTCGATGCCCGTGGCCAGGCGGGCGACGTCGATCGCGATCACGGCGACGAGCGGGCCGGCGACGCCCCAGACCGGGCGCCGCTCGTGCAGGGCGGCCATGGCGGGCACGAGCGCCTGCACGAGCGCGAAGACGCCGAGGAACCACAGCGGCTGCGACATGCGGAAGCCCGCGGTCGCGACGATGTCGGCCGGCACGCCGGCGATCGTCAGCGCCAGCAGGCCGGCGCCCATGACGAGCATGACCGTGAGGGCGGGGCCGATCAGCCGCTGCACCCGCCCCGCGGCGAACGCGCCCGCGCTCGTGCCCCTGGCCCTCGCGCGGCGCCAGGCGCCGAGGCCCGTCGCGCCGCCCGCGAGGAAGAACAGCGGCATCATCTGGGCGAACCAGCTCACGGGCGCGAACCAGGCGGTCTCGAGGGCGTTGGCGAACACCGGCGCGCCGTCCACGACGGTGACGCCGACCATCATGGCGTGCAGCAGCACGACGAGCACGGTGCAGCCCGCGCGCAGCAGGTCGAGGCTGCGGTCGCGCCCGTCCGGCGCGGTGGCGGCGATGCCCGCAGCGCGCAGCGGTGCGGATGCGACCGCGGGTGCGGGTGCGGGTGCGGGTGCGACGACGGTCATCGGTCCTCCTCGGATGGGTACCGGGAGAACGTACGAACCGGTCGGCGGGCCGCGGATCACCCCGCGGGGTGAATCCGCGCGGCCCGCTCCCCCACCACGGGGTGAGGCCGTCAGCCGGGCTGCACGAGGCCCGCGTCGTACGCGGTGATCACGAGCTGCACGCGGTCGCGTGCCGCGAGCTTCTGCAGCAGCTTGCCCACGTGCGTCTTGACCGTCTGCTCGCCGATGTAGAGCTCGGCGGCGATCTCGCCGTTCGACAGCCCGCGCCCGATCAGCACGAGCACCTCGCGCTCGCGCTCGGTGAGCCCGTTCAGGCGCAGAGCGGCCCGCGTGGGCGCGGCCGGCTGCGCGGCGAAGCGCTCGATGAAGCGGCGCGTCACGCTCGGTGCGAGCAGCGCCTCGCCCGCCGCCACGACGCGCACGGCGTTCGCGAGCTCGTCCGGCAGGGCGTCCTTGAGCAGGAAGCCGCTGGCGCCGGCCCGCAGCGCGTCGAAGGCGTACTCGTCCACGTCGAACGTCGTCAGCATGAGGATCCGCGGCACGTGCGGCAGGGGGTGCGCCGGCTGCAGGATGCGCCTGGTCGCCTCGATCCCGTCGCGCTCGGGCATGCGCACGTCCATGAGGATCACATCGGGGCGCAGCTCGCGCGCGAGGCGCTCGGCCTCGATGCCGTCGCCTGCCTGCCCGATCACGCGGATGCCGTCCTGCGCGTCGAGGAGCGCGGCGAAGCCGGCCCTCACCATGGCCTGATCGTCGGCGACGAGCACCGTGATGCGGTCGGTCACGAGGCCTCCTGCGGCGTGATCGGAAGGGCGGCCGCCACGCGGAACCCGCCGGCCGCCGTCGGGCCCGCGTGCAGCGATCCCCCGAGCAGCGCCGCGCGCTCGCGCATGCCGACGAGACCGTGCCCGTCGCCCGAGCGGGAGGCCGCCTCGCCGTCCGCGCGCGCGTTGGCCACCTCGATGAGCACGGCGCCGTCGTGTCCGGAGACGGCGACGTCGATGGCCGCGCCCGGCGCGTGCCGCACCGCGTTGCTGATGGCCTCCTGCACGATCCGGTACGCCGCGATGCCGGTGCCGCGCGAGACCGGATCGGCCACGCTCAGCTGCAGGCGCACCTCAGCGCCCGCCCGCTCGGTCTCGGCGACGAGCGCCGGGATGTCGTCGAGCGTGGGCTGCGGGGCGAGCTCGGCCGCGTCCTCGCCGCGCAGCGCGCCGAGCAGATGCCGCATCTCCCCCAGCGACGTGCGCGCGGAGCGGGCGATGTCGTCGAACTCGGCGGCGGCCGCCTCCGGCAGGCCCGGCAGCCGGTAGCGCGCCGATGTCGCCTGCACCTGGATGAGCGAGAGCCCGTGCGCGACGACGTCGTGCAGCTCGCGCGCGATGCGCTGACGCTCCTCGGCCACGAGCCGGCGCTCGTGCTCCGTGGCGCTCACCTCGCGCTCCCTGGCCAGCTGTCCGGCGACCCGGATGCGCTCGTGGAGCAGCGAGCCCACGGCCAGGCCGCCGGCCCCGAGCGACAGCGCCACGATCGTGCTGGCGAGCGTCTGCGGCGCGTCGTCGAAGAAGGCGGGAGCCGACACCGCGACGGCCGGCACGGCGTAGGCGGCCGTGCCCAGGCGCCACCCGTGCACGGTCGCGACGATGCCGACGAGCAGCGCGAACGCGATGATCGCCGTGACCGCCCACGGCCAGGGCGCCGCGGGCGGGGCCGGCGCCAGCCGCAGCGCGAGCCCCGAGCCGGCGAAGGCCGCGATCGACCACACCGGCCAGCGCGCCGCCGCGACGAGGGCGGCGCCCTGGACCGCCGCCAGCAGCAGCGCCCACGGCACGGGCACCGCGTAGAACGTGGCCTCGACGGGCGCCGCGACCGAGACGAGCACCACGGCCACCGCCGCGACGCACGCGTACCAGACCAGGCGCGAGCGCGGCGTCCAGCGCGGTTCCGCCTCAGCGGTGCGCGGCCGCGACAGGGACTGCGGGGAGGTCATCCGGCAATCCTGTCACGCACGATTCCGGCGGGGATCCCTCCGCGGAGGGATCCGGGTGGTCACTCCGCGACGAAGCTCGAGGTGTCGCCGAGCAGGAGCTCGTTCCGCTCGGGAACGGGCGCGACGGCCGCCTTGGCCACCTCGGCGGCGAACTCCGAGACGTTGTAGAGCTTGCCGGCGTCCTCGCGGCGCGACGCGATCGCGCCCGGGTTCGCGCGCTCCAGCAGCGTCGCCGTGATCGTGCCCTCGATCATGTCGCCCGAGACCACCACGAAGCCGATGCCGGCCTCCTCGAGCGCGGGGATCCGCTCGCGCAGCGCGTCCTCGCCCGCGCGCTTCGACAGCGCGACCTGCTCGTACTCGGGCATGGTCGGCGTCGTGCGGATGAAGTGGGCCTGGTGGCTCGTGACGAACACGACGCGCCCGCCCTCGCCCATGAGCGGCAGCGCCGCCTCGAGCACGCCGACCTGCGCGTCGCGGTTGAGGCGGAGCGCGTAGTCCTCCCCCATGCCCGACTCCATGCCACCCGAGGCATTGAGCACGAGGATGTCGAGCGCGCCGAACTCCGCGCGCACGGCGTCGAACATGGCGGCCACCGAGGTCGGGTCCGTGAGGTCGGCGCCGACGACGAGCGCCTTCACGCCGAGCTCGCGCACCTCGGCGGCCAGCTTCTCGGCACGGGGTGCCTTGTTGCGGAAGTTGATGACGACGTTCGCCCCCGCCTGGGCGAAGTACCGGATCGTGTCGGCGCCGATGCCACGGGAAGACCCGGTGACGAGGGCGGTCTTGCCGGCAAGGGATCCGGGGGCGAGGGGCTGCGACACGGGTGAACTCCTGCGTGAGACGACGGAGCCGGACGGAACGGACCGGCCGTCCCGAGACTAGCAACGACGCCCCGGCGGGACCCGGAGCCTTCGCCCAACGGATCGCCGGATTCGTTGTCCGCCATCGTCATGTGCAGTTCTGCCCATGCGGCGCGTCACCGCGACACGCCGGAGTCGATAGGGTGGCCGCAGGGAGGGCACACACATGGATATCGCCGACTACGCCTGGATCGGCTGGCTCGCGGTGATCGCGATCGTGCTCGTCATCGAGATGCTCTCGGGCGAGTTCACGTTCCTGATGATCGCGATCGGCGGCGCCGTGGGGCTCACCGCCTCGCTGCTGGGCGCACCGATCTGGCTGCAGATCATCATCGCCGCGGTCGCGGCCGTCGCGCTGCTGCTGTTCCTGCGGCCGCCCCTGCTGCGGCGGCTGCGCCGCCCGCACGACCCCATGAAGTTCAACGTCGATGCCCTGTTCGGCATGGCGGGCACGGTGCAGCAGCCCGTCACGCCCATCGCCGGCGTCGTGAAGCTCGCCGACGGGCAGACGTGGTCGGCCCGCACGACCTCGGCCATCGAGATCCCCGCGGGCGCCGTGGTGTACGTGCAGTCCGTCAAGGGTGCGCTCGTGTACGTGGCCGACCGCCCGCCCGCCGCCCAGCCGACGCACTGACCCCCACCCGGCCGAGAGAGAGAAACCCCCATGGACAACGTCATCCTCTGGGTGCTCGTGATCGCGATCGTCGTGTTCGCGCTCGTCACCCTCCTGCGCGCCATCACGATCGTCCGCCAGAGCGACGCCGTCATCATCGAGCGGCTCGGAAAGTACAACCGCACGCTGTTCGGCGGACCGCACCTCATCGTCCCGTTCATCGACCGGCCGCGGCTGCGCGTGGACCTGCGCGAGCAGGTCGTGTCGTTCCCGCCGCAGGGCGTGATCACCGAGGACAACCTCACGGTCGCCGTCGACACCGTCGTGTACTTCACGGTGACCGACCCGCGCGCGGCCACGTACGAGATCGCCAACTACCTCGGCGCCGTCGAGCAGCTCACGATCACCACGCTGCGAAACGTGGTCGGCTCGCTGAACCTCGAGGAGGCGCTCGTCAGCCGCGACGTCATCAACGCCAAGCTCATGACCGAGCTCGACGAGGCCACGGGCCGCTGGGGCATCAAGGTGAACCGCGTCGAGCTGAAGGCGATCGATCCGCCCGCCTCGCTGCAGGACGCCATGGAGAAGCAGATGCGCGCCGAGCGCGACCGGCGCGCCGCGATCCTCACCGCCGAGGGCCACAAGCAGTCGCAGATCCTCGTCGCCGAGGGCTCCCGTCAGTCCGAGATCCTCAAGGCCGAGGGCGACAAGCAGGCGCAGGTGCTGCGCGCCCAGGGTGAGTCCGAAGCCATCCAGACCGTCTTCAGCGCCATCCACGCCGGCGCCCCGGACGACAAGCTGCTCGCCTACCAGTACCTGCAGATGCTGCCGAAGATCGCCGAGGGCGAGGCCAGCAAGCTCTGGATCATCCCGAGCGAGCTGACGGAGGCCCTCAAGGGCATCGCGGGCGGCTTCGCCGGCGGTGCGGTGCCCGGCGCCCCGCGTCCGCCCCGCCCCGCCCCCTCGCGCACGTCCGATCCGGACGTCAGCGACGCGCTCAAGGCCGCACAGGAGGCGATGAAGGCCGCGGAGGAGGTCTCGTCCGAGGCCGAGGCATCGGCGTCGCAGGTGGGCGGATCGTCCGCCTCGTCGCTGCCGCCGCGCCCGACGGTCGACGCCGCGGAGGCCGCGCGCCGCTCCGGCGACCAGGCAGAGTGACGCACCCCTACTTTGCGCACGGCACGAGGCCCCGGGTGCTCGCGCACCAGGGCCTCGTGCCGCGCGACTCCCCGGAGATCGCGCCCAACACCCTCGCGGCGTTCGCGGCGGCGCATGCGGCGGGGGTCGCATACATCGAGACCGACTGCCACCTCACGGCCGACGGCGAGGTGGTGCTCTTCCACGACGACACGCTCGAGTCGGTCGCGGGCGACCCGCGGCGCGTCGACGCCGTGACGCTGGCCGAGTTCGAGGCCCTGCTCGCCGATCGCGGCGGCGCGGTCACGCTCGCACAGGCCCTCGACACGTTCCCGGACGTCCGCTTCAACGTGGATGTGAAGGCCGCGGCCGCCGCGGCACCGGCCGGGCGGATCGCCGCGACCGCACCGGATCGCGTGCTGCTCACGAGCTTCTCCGACGCCCGCCGCCGCGCCGCGCTCGCGGCGGCTGCACCCGAGCGCCCCGCCGCCTCGGCCGGGCGCGGCACGATCGTCCGCTTCCTGCTGGGCGTCACGCTGCGCCTGCGCCCCCTCGCCCTGCGGGCCCTGCGCGGCATCGACGCGCTGCAGGTGCCGGAGCGACAGGGGCCGATCCGCGTCGTCACGTCGCGCTTCATCGCGCTCGCGCACGAGGCCGGATGCGAGGTGCACGTGTGGACCGTGAACGACGTCGCCGACATGCGCCGGCTCGTCGCGATGGGCGTGGACGGTATCGTGACCGACCGAGCCGACGACGCGCTCGCGGCGCTGGCGTAGCGCGCTTCCCGCGCGGCGCCGCCAGGCACTGAGCATCGCCTGGGAGAAGCCGCGCGGCGCCCGCCGTTCGGATGATCCGCACAGGCGCGAGCGTTATACAGGGGAGTTGACGAAAGGACCACACCATGGCAGACCGCAGCCTTCGTGGCATCCGACTCGGCGCTCAGAGCCTGCAGAGCGAAGAGGGCGTCGTGTTCATGGAGCGCGCGCAGTACACGTACACCTGCAGCCAGTGCGGGCGTGACACCGTGCTCACCTTCGCGGCCGACGCCGAGGCACCCACGACGTGGGAGTGCCGCACGTGCGGCGGTGAGGCGCTGCTGCAGACCGACACCGGACAGGCCGAGGTCGACCACTCCGGCGACAAGGCACCCCGCACGCACTGGGACATGCTGCTTGAGCGCCGCTCGATCCCCGAGCTCGAGGAGATCCTCGCCGAGCGGCTCGCGTACGTGCGCGCCCGCCGCGGCGAGACGGACTCGTCCGCCAAGAGCGCCTGAGCGGGATCCACACCCGTGAACGCCGGTCCTTCGGGGCCGGCGTTCGGCGTTCGGTCGTTCCGTGGTCATTCGCGCCTCGCATCATCGGTAATCTGAAGATCATGGCGAAAAGCGAGAATCGTGCGGTCGGCGTCGACGTCGGGGGCACCGGCATGAAGGCCGGCATCGTTGATCTGGACTCCGGCGAGCTGCTGAGCGATCGCGTCAGGATCGACACCCCGGACGGCGCCCACCCCGCCGATGTGCTCGCCACGGTGCACGCTCTGCTCGACCTCCTCGGCGACGAGGCCGACGCGCTGCCGCTGGGCATCTGCTTCCCCACCATCGTCAAGGGCGGCCGCACGCTCTCGGCCGCGAACGTGTCGAAGGACTGGATCGGCTTCGAGGCCGAGAAGTTCTTCGAGGACGGCCTCGGCCGCGACATCCACTTCGTCAACGACGCCGACGCGGCCGGCCTCGCCGAGCTCCGCTACGGCGGCGCGAAGGGTCAGCCGGGCCTGACGATCCTCACCACGCTGGGCACGGGCATCGGATCGGCCTTCCTCTTCGAGGGAAAGCTCGTGCCGAACACCGAGCTGGGTCACCTCATCTGGAAGGGCGAGTCGATCGAGCGCTACGCCGCCGCCACCGCGCGCGAGCGCGACGGCCTGTCGTGGGAGAAGTGGGCGGGACGGCTGCAGAAGTTCTACGACCACGTGGAGTTCCTCTTCTCCCCCGATCTCATCCTCGTCGGCGGCGGGGTCTCGAAGAACCCCGAGAAGTTCATGCCGCTCATCACGACGCGCGCGGAGTTCAAGACCGCCACGCACCGCAACAACGCCGGCATCATCGGCGCCGCGAGCCTGGCGAAGTCGGACGACGAGTACCTCAGGGAGCTCAGCAGCCCCTCCGCGTAGACTGGGCGGGCGAATGGGTCGGCCGGACGGCCGCGTCGCGCGCGAGCGCGCCGAGGAACGTCCGGGCTCCACAGGGCAGGGCGGTGGGTAACACCCACCCGGAGCGATCCGCGAGAAAGTGCAACAGAGAGCAGACCGCCGGCCTCGGCCGGTAAGGGTGAAACGGTGGTGTAAGAGACCACCAGGGGCCGTGGTGACACGGCTCGCTGGGTAAACCTCGCCCGGAGCAAGACCAACAGGGGATGTTGACGCGGCCCGCCGAGTCCCCGGGTAGGTTGCTGGAGCGGCACGGCAACGTGTCGCCGAGAGAGATGGCCGTCGAAGGAGCTCAGGCTCCGGAACAGAACCCGGCGTACAGGCCGGCCCATTCGCACTGTCACCTACCGCCGAGAATCCATCTGTGCGCCGAGAATCCAGGCGCGCATGGATCCTCGGCGCGGGCGTGGATTCTCGCCGCTCAGTCCTTGGCGGCGCTGCGTCCGACGCGGATGTCGAGCGGGAACGCGATCGGGAACGAGCCGAACAGCAGGCGCCCCGCCGCGTCGGCCGCCTCGCGCACCGCCCCCGCCGCGTCCTCCGCCCGCTCGGCCGGCGCGTGCACGATGACCTCGTCGTGCAGGAAGAACGCCAGGTGCGGGCGGCGGGCGAACACGGGCCCGGATCGGCGCGCCGCGCGATCCTCGGCGACCGGCGGGATCGCGGCCAGCCGGGCGCGCAGATCCCCCAGCCAGGCCAGCGCCCATTCCGCCGCGGTGCCCTGCACGACGAAGTTGCGCGTGAACCGGCCGTGGTCGCCCGCGAGGCGCCGGGCGCGCTGCTCCTCGGCGGCGCCCGCGGACGAGCCGCGCTGGGCCGCGTGCCACGCGTCGCCCGGCGGCGGCGAGACCCGGCCCAGCCACGTCGCGACCTGCCCGCCCCGCTCCCCCTCGCGCGCGGCCGCATCCACGAGCGCCATCGCGCGCGGGAACGCCTGCCGCAGGCGGGGCACGAGGCGCCCGGCGTCACCCGTCGTCGATCCGTACAGCGCGCCGAGCATCGCGATCTTCGCCTCCGCCCGCGTGGCCACCGCCCCACTCGCCACGATGCCCTCGTACAGATCGGTGCCCGCCGCCTGCGCCATCCGCTCGTCGCGCGACATGGCGGCCAGCACGCGCGGCTCCAGCTGCGCCACGTCGGCGTCGACGAGCACCCAGCCCTCGTCGGCGCGCACGGCCTCGCGCAGCCCGCGCGGCAGCTGCAGCGCGCCGCCGCCGGACGACGCCCACCGGCCCGTGACGACCCCACCGGGCACGTACACCGGCCGGAACCGCCCGTCGCGCACCCACTCGGCCAACCACGCCCAGCCGTTGGCCGTGTACAGCCGCATCAGGCGCTTGTACTCCAGCAGGGGCTCCACGACGGGGTGGTCGTGCTCGGCGAGCTCCCACTTGCTCGTGGACTCCACCCGCACCCCCGCCCGGTGCAGGGCGCGCAGCAGCTTGGGCTGCGAGTCGAGCGAGGCCGCCGGGTCGCCCAGCGCCTCGCGCACGCGCGCCGCGGCCTCCGCGATCCGCGAGGGCGTCCCTCCCGCCACCCGCTCCCCCAGCTGCGCCCGCAGCAGCTCGTCGTGCCGCGCCTCGTCCCAGGGCAGACCGGCCGCACGCAACTCGGCCGCGACGAGCGACCCGGCCGACTCGGCCGCCAGCAGCAGCCGCAGGCGCCCCGGGTCCGCGGCGCGGGCCACCGCGGCCTCCTGCCGCTCGTGTTCGGCGGTCGTCTCCGCGAGGTCCGTGGCGCGCGGCGCCGCGTCGTCCAGCGCGAAGAGGGCGTCCGCCGGCTCGGCATCCGGCGCGGCATCCCACGCGGGTGCGGCCGCCGGCGCGCTGGGGACCGCGAGGGCGAGGATCGCGCGGCACAGCCGCAGGTCATGGCAGCGCGCCACGCGCACGCCTGCGGCGAGCAGCGCCGGGTACCACTCGGCCGTGCTCGACCAGATCCAGCGGACTCCCCGGCCCGTGCGCCGCGCCTCGGCCTCGCGCGCGGCGACCCATGCGGGCAGCTCGGCGTCGCTCAGCGGGCGACGGCCGGCCTCCTCGGCACCGTCGAGCGCGACCGCGACGGCGGCGCCGCCCGGCGTACGGCCCAGCACGAACCGGTCCGCCGACGACCACGGCGAGACCGGTGCGTCGGCTGGGTCAGAAGAGCCGCTCACCGTCGACCGCGGCCGCCTCGGTCACCGCGGTGTGACCGTCGAGGTCGCGCCGGAACGACAGGCGCTTGTCCATCGACTCGTTCGCCGCGGCATCGGCCAGCTTGTTGTCGTTGCGCGGCACCCACTCGAACGTGACGGAGCGCGATCCGATGAGCTCGCGCGCGCGGCGCGCGAGCACCTGCATGTCGGGGTGCTTGATCTTCCAGCGGCCCGTCATCTGCTCGACGACGAGCTTGGAGTCCATGCGCACGTGGATCGCGTCCGGATCGCGCTCGACGGCGGCGGCGATGCCGGCGATCATGCCGTTGTACTCGGCGACGTTGTTCGTGGCGACCCCGACGAAGACGCCGAGCTCGCTCAGCACCTCCCCCGACGCCGGATCGATCACGACGGCGCCGCCCGCGGCAACGCCCGGGTTGCCGCGCGAGCCGCCGTCGGCCTCGACGATGAGCGTGCGCGTCATTCGAACCGCACCTTCCCGTCGGTGCCCTCGGCCGGGGCGTTCAGCCCGCTCTCGTTGGTGCGCACGAGGATCGTGCCGCACTCGGGGCAGTACGCCACCTCGTCGAGCGGCGTGGAGCGGACGGCCGAGATGTCGCTGGGCGAGAGCGTCATGCGGCACCCGCCGCAGGTCGTGCGCGTGAACAGCGCGGCGCCCGTGCCGCGCTCGGCCAGGCGCTCGTACGCCGCGAGCAGGTCGGCGGGCAGCCGCCCCGCGAGCGCCTCGCGGTCGCGGCGCAGCTCGGTGAGCTCGCGCGTCGCGTCGGTGACCGCCTGCTTGGCCTCCTCGCTGAGGCGCCGGCCCTCGGCGGTCGTGGCGTCGAGCAGCGCCTGCTGCTCCGCCAGCGCGGCCTCGGCCTCGTCGCGGCGCTCCATGAGCTCCAGCTCGCTGGTCTCGAGCGCGTCGATGCGGGCGCCGAGGGCGGCGATCTCCTCCTGCAGCGCGAGCGCGTCGCGCGCGATCGCCGTCTGACCGAGGCGCTGCTCGTCGCGCTCGCGGCGCTTGCGCGCCACGTCGATGTCGCCCTCGATGCGCTTCAGCTCGGCCGCGACGTCGTCGCGGGCGTTCGTGCGCGTCACCAGCTCGCGGCCGAGCGCGTTGCGGTGCTCGATCAGCTCCTTCACGCGCGCCGCCTGCGGCGGGTTCGTCCGGGCGGCCTCGGCCGCCGTCATCCGCCGATCGATGTCGGCGAGGTCCAGAAGCAGGAGCTGATCCGCGGGAGAGGCCTTCACCCCTCCAGCCTACGGCGCGGTCCCGACGCCCGCGCGTGGGGCGGCGCGACCCGCCCGGATAGACTCGAGGCAGGGGCCTTTAGCTCAGCTGGTAGAGCACCTGGTTTACACCCAGGTTGTCGTCGGTTCGATCCCGGCAGGGCCCACCGCGGCGGCGGAGGCCCGCTCCCCGCCGCTCGCACGTGCCCGGCGTCCACTCCGAGCGCCCCTCGGATGGCGTTAGGCTGGCGAGGATACGCGTGCGGCGCCGTCCCCATCGGGACCCCGCGCGCGCCGGCAACACGCGCGGCACGAACTGCCGCAAGACGAAAGGTCATCCGGTGGCTGTTCACGATCAGGATCCGTACTCGCAGGGGCCGCAGGACAGCGATCCCGAGGAGACCAGCGAATGGCAGCAGTCGCTGGACGAGCTCGTCGCCGCCAAGGGCCCGCAGCGCGCGCGCGAGGTGATGCTGAGCCTGCTGAAGCGCTCGAAGGAGCGCCGCCTGGGCGTGCCGATGGTCCCGACGACGGACTACGTCAACACGATCTCCGCCGAGGACGAGCCCGACTTCCCCGGCGACGAGGAGCTGGAGCGCCGCTACCGCCACTGGATCCGCTGGAACGCGGCCATCACGGTGCACCGCGCGCAGCGCCCCGGCATCGGCGTGGGCGGCCACATCTCGACGTACGCGTCGGCGGCGTCGCTCTACGAGGTCGGCCACAACCACTTCTTCCGCGGGCAGGACGCCGGCAACGGCGGCGACCAGATCTTCTACCAGGGCCACGCCTCCCCCGGCATGTACGCGCGCGCCTTCCTCGAGGGCCGCCTCACCGAACAGCAGCTCGACGGCTTCCGCCAGGAGAAGTCGGCCGCGCCCGTCGGCATCCCCTCCTACCCGCACCCGCGCATGATGCCGGACTTCTGGCAGTACCCGACGGTGTCGATGGGCCTCGGCCCGATCAACGCGATCTACCAGGCGATGACGAACAAGTACCTCGCCAACCGCGGCATCAAGGACGTCGCGGACTCGCACGTGTGGGCCTTCCTCGGCGACGGCGAGATGGACGAGGTCGAGTCGCGCGGCCAGCTGCAGGTGGCGGCGAACGAGGGCCTCGACAACCTCACGTTCGTGATCAACTGCAACCTGCAGCGCCTCGACGGCCCCGTGCGCGGCAACGGCAAGATCATCCAGGAGCTCGAGAGCTTCTTCCGCGGCGCCGGCTGGAACGTCATCAAGCTCATCTGGGGCCGCGGCTGGGACGACCTGCTCGCCCGCGACGTCGAGGGCGCGCTGCTCAACCTCATGAACACGACGCCCGACGGCGACTTCCAGACCTACAAGGCCGAGTCGGGCGCGTACATCCGCGAGAACTTCTTCGGCCGCGACCCGCGCGCCCTCGAGCTCGTGAAGGACTACACCGACGAGCAGATCTGGAACCTGCAGCGCGGCGGCCACGACTACCGCAAGGTGTACGCGGCGTACAAGGCGGCCATGGAGCACAAGGGCCAGCCCACCGTCATCCTCGCCCACACCGTCAAGGGCTACGGCCTCGGGCCGCACTTCGAGGGCCGCAACGCGACCCACCAGATGAAGAAGATGACGCTCGACGACCTCAAGCTGTTCCGCGACACGATGGACATCCCCGTCACCGACGCGCAGCTCGAGGAGAACCCCTACCACCCGCCCTACTACCACCCGGGCCTGGAGGACGAGACGATCCAGTACATGCTGGAGCGCCGCAAGGACCTCGGCGGCTTCCTGCCCGAGCGCCGCACGACGCACGTCGGGCTCGAGCTGCCGCAGGACAAGGACTACGCGCTGCCGAAGAAGGGCTCGGGCACGCAGCAGGTCGCCACGACCATGGCGTTCGTGCGCATGCTCAAGGACCTCATGAAGGTCAAGGGCTTCGGCAACCGGATCGTGCCGATCATCCCCGACGAGGCGCGCACGTTCGGCATGGACTCGTACTTCCCGACCGCGAAGATCTACAACCCGCACGGCCAGAACTACACCTCGGTCGACCGCGAGCTGCTCCTGGCCTACAAGGAGAGCCCGCAGGGCCAGATCATGCACGTCGGCATCAACGAGGCCGGCGCCACCGCGGCGTTCACCGCCGCGGGCACCTCGTACTCGACGCACGGCGAGCCGCTGCTGCCGGTCTACATCTTCTACTCGATGTTCGGCTTCCAGCGCACGGGCGACGCGTTCTGGGCCGCCGGCGACCAGCTGACGCGCGGCTTCATCATCGGCGCGACCGCGGGCCGCACCACGCTCGCGGGCGAGGGCACGCAGCACATGGACGGGCACTCGCACCTGCTCGCCTCGACCAACCCGGCGGTCCTCAGCTACGACCCGGCCTACGGGTACGAGATCTCGCACATCGTGCAGTCCGGCATCGAGCGGATGTACGGCGGCCAGCACCCCGACCCGGATGTCATGTACTACCTCACGGTGTACAACGAGCCGATGGTGCAGCCGGCCGAGCCCGAGGGTGTCGACGTCGAGGGCATCGTCAAGGGCATCCACCGCGTGGCCGAGGGTTCCGGCGACGGGCACCGCGTGCAGCTGCTCGCCTCGGGCGTGGGCGTGCCGTGGGCCCTCGAGGCCCAGGAGCTGCTGAAGAGCGACTGGGGTGTCGTGGCCGACGTGTGGTCGGTGACGAGCTGGACCGAGCTGCGCCGCGACGGCCTGGCCGCCGACGAGCACAACTTCCTGCACCCGGACGAGGACCCGCGCACGGCGTACCTCACCGAGAAGCTGAAGCACGCCGAGGGCCAGCCGTTCGTCGCGACGAGCGACTTCATGCACGCCGTCCAGGACCAGATCCGCCCCTGGGTGCCCGGTCCCTACGGCACCCTGGGCGCCGACGGCTTCGGCTTCAGCGACACGCGCCCCGCCGCCCGCCGCTTCTTCAAGATCGACGGGCCGTCGATGGTCGTCAAGGCGCTGCAGATGCTCGCCGAGCAGGGCAAGGTCGACCGCTCCGTGGTCGGCCAGGCGATCGAGAAGTACCGCCTGCACGAGGTCGGCGCCGGCACGTCCGGCAACGCGGGCGGGGATGCCTGAGGCCCGCACGGGCGAGGGGGCGGTCGATCCCGACAAGGCCGCCACCCTCGCCTGGCTCCGGCGCATCTCCGGCGACCTCGCCACCGCCACCACGCGGCGGCTCGAGGAGTCGCTGCCGTGGTTCACGGAGATGCCGCCAGGGCGCCGCTCGGCGGTCGGTCTCGTCGCCCAGGCCGGCATCTCGTCGTTCGTGCAGTGGTTCGACGACCCCACCACGACGCCGTCTATCGCGGCCGACATCTTCGCCGCCGCGCCGCGCGAGCTGCTGCGCAGCGTGAGCCTGCAGCAGACGCTGCAGCTGGTGCGGATCACCGTCGAGGTGGTCGAGGAGCGCGTGGCGAGCAAGAGCGAGCAGCTCCGCGAGGCGATCCTGCTCTACTCGCGCGAGGTGGCGTTCACGGCCGCCGATGTCTACGCCCGCGCGGCGGAATCGCGCGGGCTGTGGGATGCCCGCCTCGAGGCGCTCGTCGTCGACTCGATCCTCACCGGTGAGGCCGACGAGGAGCTGCCGAGCCGGATCGCGGCGCTCGGCTGGCACGGCCACGGCGAGTCGTGCGTGCTCGTGGGCACCACTCCCCGCGGTTTCGACGTGGATCAGGTGCGCCGCACGGCCCGCAAGCTCGGCGTCGACGTGCTCATCGGCGTGCAGGGCTCCCGACTCGTGCTCGTGCTCGGTCGCGCGCAGGCGCCGCGGGCGGCGGAGCAGCCCGAGCTGCCGTTCGACGAGATCGCCCGCGGCCTCGAGCCGCACTTCGGCGAGGGCCACCTCGTGCTGGGCCCCACGGTCGCCGCCCTCGTCGACGCGAGCCGCAGCGCCCGCGCGGCCCTCGCGGGCTTCGCGGTCGCGCGCGCCTGGCGCGGCGCCCCGCGCCCCGTCGAGGCCGACGACCTCCTGCCGGAGCGCGCCCTCGCTGGCGACCCCGTGGCCAAGCGCACGCTCGTGGAGCGGATCTACCAGCCCCTCGCCGATCACTCAACCGATCTCGTGACCACGCTGTGGGCCTACCTCGACAACGGCCGCTCGCTCGAGGCGACGGCCCGCGAGCTGTTCGTCCACCCCAACACCGTGCGGTACCGCCTCAAGAAGGTGGGCGACGTCATCGGATGGGACGCCACTGGCCCGCGCGAGGCCCTGATCCTGCAGACGGCCCTCATCCTCGGCTCGATGGGCACCGAGGCCACGCGGCGCCGGCCCGCCGTGAGGCGCCCGCGCTGAGAGGACGCGGCAGCCCGCGCCCTGTGAACCACGCACAACGCTTTCCGGGATTCTTGTGAGAGCGCCTCCACCGGACCGGCTCGGATGATTGGCAGACTTGCAGAGTGATCG
This sequence comes from Microbacterium sp. NPDC003461, assembly GCF_053588335.1. Taxonomy (NCBI): domain Bacteria; kingdom Bacillati; phylum Actinomycetota; class Actinomycetes; order Micrococcales; family Microbacteriaceae; genus Microbacterium; species Microbacterium sp. NPDC003461. The sequence continues at coordinate 23,330 of NZ_JBSFPT010000031.1, forward strand.
TTGTCGTATGCCCCGGACAGGGCTCGCAGACTCCCGGCTTCCTCTCCCCCTGGCTCGAGCTGGAGGGCGCCCGTGAGCGCCTCCAGGCCTACGCGGATGCGGCGCAGGTCGATCTGCTCGCGGCCGGCACCGAGTGGGACGCCGATCGCATCCGCGACACGAGCGTGGCGCAGCCGCTGATCGTCGCCGCGAGCCTGCTGTCGTGGACCGCGCTGACCGCCGAGGGCGCGCGCCCCGCGGGCGTCGCCGGCCACTCGGTCGGCGAGCTCGCCGCGCTGGCGGCCGCCGGCGTGATCTCCGACGAGGCCGCGATGCGCGTCGTCGGCGCCCGCGGTCGTGCCATGGCCGAGGCCGCCGCGCTCGCCGAGACGGGCATGAGCGCCGTCGTGGGCGGCGTCGAGGAGCAGGTGCTGCAGGCCATCGCCGAGCACGGCCTCGAGCCCGCCAACTACAACGGCGGCGGCCAGATCGTGGCCGCCGGTGCGAGAGGCGCGCTCGCCGCGCTGGCCGAGAACGCCCCGCGCGGCGCGCGCGTCATCCCCCTGCAGGTGGCCGGAGCCTTCCACACGCGCTACATGGCGCCCGCGAGGGACGCCCTCCAGGACGCGGTCGACACGATCGACGCGGCCGATCCGCAGCTGCTGCTGTGGAGCAACAGCGACGGTGAGCCGGTGGACACCGGCGCGCGAGCGCTCGAGCTGATCGTCCACCAGGTCTCCAGCCCCGTGCGCTGGGACCTGTGCATGGCGTCGTTCGCCGACCGCGGCGTGACCGGCATCATCGAGCTCGCGCCGGCCGGCGCTCTCGTGGGCCTCGCCAAGCGCGGTCTCAAGGGCGTGCCGTGCGTGGCCGTGAAGACTCCCGAAGACCTCGAGGCCGCGCGCGAGCTCCTCGCGGCCGCCTGAACGGAAAGACCCGAATGCCCACTCTGAAGGAATCCGCCGGCGCCGCCCACTCGCGCATCTACGCGATGGGCGCCGCGCGCGGCGAGAACGCCGTCCCGAACGCGGACATCATCGAGCCGATCAACTCGAGCGACGAGTGGATCCGCCAGCGCACCGGCGTCGTCACGCGCGCGCGGGCGAATCGCGAAACCGGCGCGTTGGAGCTCGCCGCAGCCGCCGCGCAGGAGGCCGTCGAGAAGTCCGGGGTCGATCCCGCAGAGGTCGACCTCGTGATCGTCGCGACGATCAGCAACGTGCAGCAGACGCCGTCGATCGCGGCGGTCGTCGCCGACCGCATCGGCGCCACGCCCGCCGCCGCCTACGACATGAACGCGGCATGCGCCGGCTACTGCTACGCCATCGCGCAGGCCGACGCGCTCATCCGCGCCGGCGGGGCCCGCTACGCCGTGGTCATCGGCGCCGAGAAGCTCAGCGACGTCATCGACCCCACCGATCGGTCCATCTCCTTCCTGCTGGGCGACGGCGCGGGCGCGGCGCTGCTCGGCCCGAGCGACACCCCCGGCGTGTCGGCGACGAGCTGGGGCTCGGACGGCTCCAAGGCCGACCTGGTGGGCATGAACGCCACCCTCACGCAGTTCCGCGACGGCGAGGCCGCCTGGCCCACGCTGCGCCAGGAGGGCCCGAGCGTGTTCCGCTGGGCCGTGTGGGAGATGGCCAAGGTCGCCAAGGAGACGCTCGAGAACGCGGGCGTGAAGCCCGAGGAGCTGGCGGCGTTCATCCCCCACCAGGCCAACATGCGCATCGTCGACGAGTTCGCGAAGCAGCTCGGCCTGCCCGACACCGTCGCGATCGCGAACGACATCACGACCACCGGCAACACGTCGGCCGCGTCGATCCCGCTCGCCGCGCACCGCCTGCTGCAGGAGCGGCCGGAGCTGAGCGGCGGCCTGGCGCTGCAGATCGGCTTCGGGGCCGGCCTCGTGTTCGCGGCACAGGTGGTCGTGCTCCCCTGAACCCGCCGCGCACGCTCATAGACTGAGCGTCGGTTCTTCAGATCCCCATTCCCCAACCACAACCCGCCTGAGGAGACACCATGGCACTCACCAACGACGAGGTCCTCGCCGGCCTGGCCGAGCTGATCACCGACGAGACCGGCATCGACGCCTCGGAGGTGTCGCTCGAGAAGTCGTTCACCGACGACCTCGACATCGACTCCATCTCCATGATGACCATCGTGGTGAACGCCGAGGAGAAGTTCGGCGTCACGATCCCCGACGACGAGGTCAAGAACCTCAAGACGGTGCAGGACGCCGTCTCGTTCATCACCAACAACCAGTGACTCCGCCGGCGCCACGCCCGCACGGGCGTGGCCGCGCCAGCCAGGCCGGCGTGAAGGTCGAGGTCTGGGTGCGCGGCATCTGCAGCCTGCGCGTGGATCTGCCCGGCGTC
>NZ_JBSFPT010000032.1:0-24785 GCF_053588335.1 Microbacterium sp. NPDC003461
CACCCAAGGCACCCGCCCCGCCGCCTGAGCTACGCGGACCTCTTGCGTGAGGCAAGCGTCAACCGCTCCCGGACCTATTGACATGAGGCAAGACGACCGGGGTGGGGAAAGTCCGCGTGCCGCCTCGCAGACCTCTTATATATCATGGGTATATATTCGAGTTCATGAGTCGTGCGGAGGATGTCGAAGCCCTGGTCATCGCGGCGCACCGCCTGACGCGGGTCGCCGCCCTCGACACCAACAGCCAGACCCCTGCCGCGCAGTGGCGGACGCTCGCGATCCTGCGCGATCACGGGCCGCAGCGGATCGGTGATCTCGCGCGCCTGAGCCGCGTCACGCAGCCCGGCATGACGCGTCTGATCGGCACGATGGCCGACCTCGGCCTCGTCGAGCGCACCGGCGATCCCGACGACTCGCGCGCCGTGCGCATCGGCGCGACCGACCGCGGCGTCGCCGCGTACGCCCAGTGGCGCGCCCACCTCGTCGACGCCATGCTGCCCCGCTTCGAGGGGCTCGCCGACGAGGACTGGGCCGCGATCCGGCGCGCCGCGGCCCTGCTGAACGAACGCGTGGCCCCCGAGGCCCGGAACGGAGTGAACGAATGACCGCCCATGCCCCCGCCGAGACGCCGATCTGGGAGCAGCCGCTGCCGGTCTGGGCGATCGCCTTCGCGAGCGTCATCGCGTTCATGGGCATCGGGCTGGTCGACCCCATCCTGCCCGCGATCGCGGAGCAGCTCGAGGCGACGCCCGTCGAGACGGAGCTGCTCTTCACGAGCTATCTCGCCATCACCGGCGTCATGATGCTCTTCACGAGCTGGGTGTCGAGCCGCATCGGCACGAAGCGCACGCTGCTGCTGGGCCTCGCCCTCGTGGTCGTCTTCGCCTTTCTCTGCGCGATCAGCGGATCCGTGGACGCCGTGATCGGCTTCCGCGCCGGCTGGGGCGTCGGCAACGCCCTGTTCGCCTCGACGGCCCTGGCGGCCATCGTCGGCGCGGCCTCCGGCGGATCGGGCGCGGCCATCATCCTGTACGAGGCCGCGCTGGGCCTCGGCATCGCGGTCGGCCCGCTGGTGGGCGGGCTCCTCGGGGAGGTGAGCTGGCGCGGTCCGTTCTTCGGCGTCGCGACGCTCATGGCCATCGCGTTCATCGCGATCATCGTGCTGCTGCGCGAGTCCGGCACGCGGCCGGCGCCCGTCGCCATGAGCGCCCCGTTCCGCGCCCTGCGGATCCCCTCGCTGGGCCTGCTCGCGATCGCCGCCCTGTTCTACAACATCGCGTTCTTCATCCTGCTCGCCTACTCCCCCTTCCCGCTCGGGTTCGGCGCCATGGAGATCGGCTGGACGTTCTTCGGGTGGGGCCTCGCGCTCGCGATCACGAGCGTGATCGTCGCGCCGATCCTCATCCGCCGCTGGGGTCGCCGTCGCACGCTCGTCGCGATGCTCGGTCTTCTGGCGATCGATCTCGTGGTCGCCGGCCTTCTCGTCGGCACCCCCGCGGCGCTCGTCACCTGCATCATCGTCGGCGGTCTGATCCTGGGCGTGTGCAACACCACCCTCACGGAGGCCGTCATGGAGGCCACGGACCTGCCCCGCCAGGTGGCATCGTCGGCGTACTCCGCGGTCCGGTTCCTGGGCGGCGCGGCCGCTCCGCCGCTGGCGGCCTGGCTCGGCCACGCGTTCTCCCCCACCGTGCCGTACGTCTTCGCCGCCGCCGCGTCGCTCGTCGCACTGATCGTGCTCGCCGTCTCGGGCCGCGCCCTCGCGGTGATCGATCGCGATCCCGAGCCGGCCGAGCTCGAGGAGGCCGAGGCCGTCACGGCGGGCGACGCGAGCTGACCTACGATGGCCGGATGACCGAATCCGTGCGACTGGACGTGTGGCTGTGGGCGGTGCGGGTGTACAAGACCCGCTCGCTCGCCACGACGGCCGTCCGCGGCGGCCACGTGCGCGTCAACGGCGACCCGGTGAAGGCCTCCTATGCGGTGAAGATCGGCGACGAGGTGCGCGTGCGCATCGCGGGGTTCGATCGCGTCCTCGGCGTGCGCGAGCTCCTGCTCAAGCGGGTCGGGGCTCCGGTCGCGGCCAAGGCCTACGAGGACCGCACGCCTCCCCCGCCGCCGCGCGAGTTCGTGGCGCCGATCGTCACGCGCGATCGCGGTGCCGGTCGGCCGACCAAGCGGGAACGGCGCGCGATCGATCAGCTCCGCGGCCGCGACTGACCGCCGCGGTCAGAGGCGCTCGCGCAGCCCCGGCCACGACGCCGCGAAACCCGGGTGCAGCGGGCGCTCGGCCACGTCGTCGATCGGCACCCACTCGAGCTCCAGACTCTCGGGGTCGCTGATCACCGGGTCGAAGGGTGCGACGACGTCCGCCACGACCGTCGTGTACGCCCAGACGCCCACGTCGAAGACGGAGGTGAACCGCACCGCGACCGCGTCGGTCGGCACACCGGCCTCCTCGAACGCCTCGCGCAGCGCGCCGTCGACCGCGGACTCGCCCTCGTGCAGCGCGCCGCCCGGGAGCGCCCAGGTGCCGCCATGGTGGCTCCAGCCCACCCGGTGCTGCAGCAGCACCCCCTTGGCCGGATCCACGGCGAGCAGCCCCGCCGCGCCGAACCGCCCCCAGAACCGCTCGCCCGTCGGCGCGTACACCCAGGCGTCGCCCGGGTCGCGCGGGGCGAGCGGATCCATCGGGGCCCGCGTCACTTGCGCTGCCGCCTCTCGCGCACACGCATGTTGATGACGATCGGCGTGCCCTCGAAGCCGTACAGCTCGCGCAGGCGGCGCTGCACGAAGCGGCGGTAGCCGGGGTCGAGGAAGCCGGTCGTGAAGAGCACGAACGTCGGCGGACGCGTGCCAGCCTGCGTGCCGAACAGGATGCGCGGCTGCTTGCCGCCCCGCAGCGGGTGCGGGTGCTCCTGCACGAGCTCGGTGATGAACGCGTTGAACTTGCCCGTCGGGATGCGCTGATCCCACGAGTCCAGCGCGGTCTCGAGCGCGGGCACGAGCTTGTCGAGGTGGCGGCCGGTCTTGGCCGAGATGTTCACGCGGGGCGCCCACGCCACGTGCGCGAGGTCCTGCTCGATCTCGCGCGCGAGCATGCGGCGCCGCTCGCCGCCGCGCGCGTCGTCGGCCAGCAGCTCGTCCCACTTGTTGAACGCGAGCACGAGCGCGCGGCCCGACTCGAGCACGAGGTCGATGATCCGCACGTCCTGCTCGCTGATCGGCTCGCTCACGTCGAGCACGACGACGGCCACCTCGGCCTTCTCGAGCGCGGCGGAGGTGCGCAGCGAGGCGTAGAAGTCGGCGCCCTGCGACAGGTGCACGCGCCGGCGGATGCCCGCCGTGTCGACGAGGCGCCACAGCTTGCCGCCGAGCTCGACGATCTCGTCCACGGGGTCGCGCGTGGTGCCCGCGAGGTCGTTGACGACCACGCGCTCCTCGCCGGCCGCCTTGTTCAGCAGCGACGACTTGCCCACGTTCGGGCGGCCGAGGATCGCGACGCGGCGCGGGCCGCCGATCTCGTGCTTCGCGACGGCCGAGACCTCGGGCAGCACCTTCATGACCGCATCCAGCAGGTCGGCCACGCCGCGGCCGTGGATCGCGGAGACGGGGTGCGGCTCGCCCAGACCGAGGCTCCACAGCGCGGCGGCCTCGGGCTCCTGGCGCGCGTCGTCGATCTTGTTGGCCACGAGGAACACCGGCTTGTCCGACTTGCGCAGCAGGCGCACGACGTGCTCGTCGGTCGAGGTCGCGCCCGTGATGGCGTCGACGACGAAGAGGATGACGTCGGCCAGGTCGATCGCGATCTCCGACTGCGCGGCCACCGAGCGGTCGATGCCCTTCGCGTCCGGCTCCCATCCGCCCGTGTCGACGAGCGAGAAGCGCCGGTCCATCCACTCGGCCTTGTAGGTGACGCGGTCGCGCGTGACGCCCGGCGTGTCCTCGACGACGGCCTCGCGGCGGCCGAGGATGCGGTTCACGAGCGCCGACTTGCCCACGTTGGGGCGGCCGACGATGGCCACCACGGGCAGGGCGGGCAGGTACTCGATGCCGTCCACGCCCGACTGCAGGCCCGCCAGCAGCGCGGCGTCCTCCTCGTCGAGGTCGTAGTCCTCGAGGCTCTGCCGCAGCGCGGCGGCGCGCGCCTCGACGAGCTCCTCGTCCAGCTCGGCCATGCGCTCGGCCAGGCGGTCGGGACCGCCCTCGTACTCTTCTTCAGCGGCCATGTCGGCCTCCCAGCTCTCGGTCGATCACCGTCAGCACGGCGTCGATGGACTGCTCGAAATCGAGCTCGCTCGTGTCGACGACGTCGACACCCGGATCGGCCTCGGCGAGCTCCAGCACATGGCTGTCGGACTCGTCGCGGCGCAGGATCGCCTCCTTGACCTCGGCGGCGTCGGCTCCCCACTCCAGCCCGCGCCGCTGCGCGCGCACCTCGGGCGAGGCCGTCATGAGGATCCGCACGGGCGCGTCGGGCGCCACCACGGAGGTGATGTCGCGGCCCTCGATGACCACGCCCTCGAGGCCCGACTCCCCCGCCAGTCGGCGGAAGATGGCGTTCAGGTAGGCGCGCACCTCGGGCACGCGCGTGAACCCCGAGATCGCGGCCGTCACCTCGGGGGTGCGGATGTCGCGGGTCACGTCGACGCCGCCCACCGTGACGGTGCGGTCGTCGGGCTCCAGGCCCAGGCGCAGGTCGAACGAGGTCAGCGCGGTGAGCACGGCGTCGGTGTCGGCGGTGTCGGCGCCGCGGCGCAGAACGTGCCACGACAGCGCGCGGTAGCCGGCGCCCGTGTCGAGGTAGCCGTAGCCGCGGCGGCGCGCGATCTCCTTCGAGACGCTCGACTTGCCGGATCCGGCCGGCCCGTCGATCGCGATGATGGGGGTCTGCTCAGTCGTCATCGGTGCTCGCGATCCGCCATCCGCGGGCCTCCAGGCCCTCCACGCACGCCTCCAGCGCCGACCGCTCGACGGCGATCTCGGCCAGGCCCAGCGGGGCGCCCGGCGAGTGCTCGAGGCGGAAGTCCTCCACGTTCACGCCCAGCTCGCCCAGGTCGCCGAACAGGCGCCCGAGCTGACCGGCGGTGTCGTCGATCATGACGACGAAGGTCGCGAAGGTGCGGCGCTGGCCGTGCTTGCCCGGCAGCCGCTCCACGCCCACGTTGCCGCGGCGGATCGCCTCGGCGATCGCGCGGCGCGATCCGGGCGCGTCGGTCTCGCGCAGCGCGGCCGACAGCGCGGTCAGGTCGGCGGCGAGCGCGTCGAGGATGTCCACGACGGGCGCCGCGTTCGCGTCGAGGATCTGCACCCACAGCTCGGGGGCGGAGTGGGCGATCCGCGTGGTGTCGCGCACGCCTTGGCCGGCGAGCTCGAGCGCCTCGTCCGGCGCGCCCACGAAGCGCGAGGCGAGAAGCGAAGCGACCACCTGCGGCACGTGCGAGACGAGCGCGACGGAGCGGTCGTGCTCCTCGGGGCTCATCTCGATCGGCACGGCGCCGAGGTCGAGCGCGAGCGACTCCAAGAGCGCCAGGTGGGCCGGGGCCGTCTCGCCGTCGCGGCAGATCACCCACGGGCGGCCCGTGAAGATGTCGGAGCGCGCCGAGATGGCGCCGCCCCGCTCGCGCCCCGCCATGGGGTGCGAGCCGATGTAGCGCGCCAGGTCGACGCCGCGGGCGCGCAGCTCGCGCAGCGGCTGCAGCTTGACGGAGGCGACGTCGGTGACGACCGCGTCCGGGTGCGCGCGCAGCTCGGCCTCGATCACGTCGGCCACGACGTCGGGCGGCACGCACACGACGACGAGCGAGGGCCGGTCGCCGGCGGCCGCGGCCCGGCCGGCGCCGTAGTCGACGGCGAGGCGCAGCTGCGAGGGCGAGGTGTCGGCCAGCGCCACGTCGACGCCCGCGCGCATGAGCGCGTGGCCGATACTGGCGCCGAGCAGGCCGGCACCGACGACGCGGACCGTGCCCGAGACGCGGGCGAGGCGGCCGGGCACCGTGCCGTCGGCACGCACACGCGTATCGCTCACTGCGTCCCCTCCCGATCGGCGTCGGTCTCGTGCTCGACGCCGGCAGGCGGAGCGTCCGGCGCCGTCCGCGAGAGCGTCAGCAGCGCGCCGAGTTCCACCCTAGTCAACTCACGCGCGCGGCCCACTGGGAGGGTTCCCAGGTGCAGGGGCCCGAACTGGCGCCGCACGAGCTCCGTCACGGGGTGGCCGACCTCGGCCATCATGCGGCGCACGATGCGGTTGCGGCCCGAGTGCAGCGTCAGCTCCACGAGGCTCGACCCGGCCGAGGCGTCGAGCAGCCGGGCCTTGTCGGCCTGGATCGGTCCGTCCTCCAGCTCGACCCCGCGCGTCAGCCGCGCGATCGTCTGCGCCGTGACGCCGCCGCGCACCTTCGCGATGTACACCTTCGTCACGCCGAACGAGGGGTGCGCGAGCACCTGCGCCAGCGGGCCGTCGTTCGTGAGCACGAGCAGCCCGCTCGTGTCGGCGTCGAGGCGCCCCACGTTGAACAGCCGCTCGGGCCAGTCCTTCGTGAAGCGGCGCAGGTCGGGCCGCCCGCGGTCGTCGCGCATGGAGCTGATGACGCCGGTGGGCTTGTTGAGCATGACGTAGCGCTTGGACGCGTCGAGCTGCACGGCCGTGCCGTCGACGTCGACGAGGTCGCGCTCGGGGTCGATCCGGGTGCCCAGCTCGGTGACGACCGCGCCGTTCACGCGCACCCGGCCCTCGACGATGAGCTGCTCGGAGACGCGCCGCGACGCGACCCCGGCGTTCGCGAGCACCTTCTGCAGCCGGGTGCCCTCATCGGAGGCGTTGTGATCCATCCCTCAAGGATCCCAGACCGGGACGATCCGCGAGAATCCACCCGCGCGCCGAGAATCCCGGGGCCCACGGATTCTCGGCGCGGCGATGGATTCTCGCCGGGAGACGGGCGGCGGATCAGACGATGTCGTCGAAGCCGTCGGCTCCGTCGTCGAGCAGGGGCGAGATCGGGGGCAGCTCGTCGAGCGAGTTGATGCCCAGCTGCTGCAGCAGCAGATCGGTCGTGCCGTAGTTGATGGCGCCCGTCTCGGGATCGGTGAAAAGCTCGGTGATGAGGCCGCGGGCCAGCAGCGTGCGCACGACCGAGTCGACGTTCACGGCGCGGATCGACGCGACCTGCGAGCGCGACACGGGCTGCTTGTAGGCGATGACCGCGAGCGTCTCGAGCGCCGCCTGCGACAGCCGCGCGGGCGCCTGGCCGCCGATGTGCTCGGCGACGAGGGCGTCGAACTCGTCGCGCACGTACATGCGCCAGCCGCCTCCCACCTCGCGCAGCTCGAAGCCGCGGCGGCGCCCGCCGTCGGCCCCGTCGTAGTCGGCGACGAGCGCCTCGAGCGCCTGGCGCACGGCGGCCACGGGCGCGCCGACCGCCGTGGCGAGGGCGACGAGGCTGAGCGGCTCGTCGGCGATCAGCAGGATCGCCTCGAGCCGCTGCGGCACCGTGCCCACCGGCTCAGGCCGGCTCGCCTCGGTAGCCGGGGCGTCGCCCGGCACGGCCGCCTCGCCGGCGCCGGTCGCGTTCTCATCGGTCATAGTCGGCCCCCAGGGTCGCCAGCGTTTCCTCGGACCAGTGCTCGGCCGTCCAGCGCAGCGTGAGCTCGCCGAGCGGCTCGAGCTGCTCGAACGAGATCGCCGCGTGCCGGTACAGCTCCAGCACCGAGATGAATCGGGCCACGACGACGCCGGCCTGCGTGACGCCGGCGATCAGCTCGCGGAACGTGAGCGTCTCGGCGCTGCGCAGCGTCGAGACGACGATCGCGGCCTGCTCGCGGATGCTCACGAGCGGCGCGTGCAGGTGATCCAGCCCCACCGTCGGGATGTCGCGCGGCGTCATGGCGAGGATCGCGAGCGCCGCGAAGTCGTCGGGCGAGAGCGTCCACACGAGCTCGGGCGTGCGGGCGCGGTACTTCGGGTCCAGCGGCACGCTGCGCGCGTGGCGGCCCTCCTCGGCCCGCAGCCGCTGCGCGAACCACGCCGACGCCTCCTTGAACGCGCGGTACTGCAGCAGGCGCGCGAACAGCAGGTCGCGGGCCTCCAGCAGCGCCACCGACTCGGCGTCGACGAGCTCGCCCTGCGGCAGCAGCCCGGCCACCTTCATGTCGAGCAGCGTCGCGGCGACGACGAGGAACTCGCTGGCCTGGTCCAGCTCCTCCCCCGAGTCGAGGTCGCGCAGGTAGGCGATGAACTCGTCGGTCACCTTGCTGAGGGCGATCTCGGTGATGTCCATCTCGTGCTTCGAGATGAGCTGCAGCAGCAGATCGAAGGGCCCGTCGAAGTTCGACAGCGACACGCGGAACGACCGCTCGTCCGCGGCGCCCGCCTCGGTCGGCGTGCCCTCGGCGGCCGGGCCGTCCCCGTCCGGATCGGGCTGGCCGGGACCGGTCATGGCCACTACGCCACGGCGCCGCGCGCCACGAGCTCCCGCGCGAGCCGCAGGTACGCCTGGGCCGCCGGGTGCTCCGGCGCGTACTCGGTGATCGGCTGCCCGGCCACCGACGCGTCGGGGAACTTCACCGTGCGGCCGATGACGGTCTCGAACACCTTGTCGCCGAAGGTCTCGACGATCCGCTCGAGCACCTCGCGCGAGTGCAGGGTGCGCGGGTCGTACATGGTCGCGAGCAGGCCGTCGAGATCGAGCGCGGGGTTGAGGCGGTCCTTGACCTTCTCGATCGTCTCGATGAGCAGGGCCACGCCGCGCAGCGCGAAGAACTCGCACTCGAGCGGGATGAGCACGCCGTGCGCGGCCGTGAGCGCGTTGACGGTGAGCAGGCCGAGCGAGGGCTGGCAGTCGATGAGGATGACGTCGTAGTCGGCCGCGACGCGGCGCAGCACGTGCGAGAGGATGCTCTCGCGCGCCACCTCGTTGACGAGGTGCACCTCGGCCGCCGACAGGTCGATGTTGGCGGGGATGAGGTCGAGGCCCTCGGTGGCCGTCTGCACGATCGCCTCGCGCGGGTCGCGCTTGGTGTCGAGCAGCAGGTCGTAGATGGTGGGCACGTCGTGCGTCGGCACGCCCAGGCCCGCCGACAGCGCGCCCTGCGGGTCGAAGTCGATCGCGAGCACCTTGCGGCCGTAGTCGGCCAGCGACGCGGCCAGGTTGATCGACGTCGTGGTCTTGCCGACGCCGCCCTTCTGGTTGCACAGCGCGATGATGCGCGCGGGGCCGTGCCGATCGAGCTTCGGAGGCGTCGGGAAGCCCTGGTACGGACGTCCCGTCGGTCCGAGCACGGGCTCGTCCTTCGTGGAGGTCTTGGCCTTCTCCGTCACCGATGCTCCTGCCGTCGACATGCTTGGTCGATTCTAGCGACGCGCGCCCGCGATCCCGCCGACCGGCCCCGGCGATCCGGATCCGCGCGCGAGCGCGACAGGATACCGATCTACCGGCCGATCGCGCGCGAAAGCCGTAACTACCCACCGCTATGCTCGGGAACCGCGGAGAGATGGGGGTGCCCGCGATGAGTCAGACGAAGGACGATCCGACCGCCGCCACGCGCGCCATGGCGCAGCTCTCGAACGACCTGCAGGCGCTGCGCGTGCGCGCCGGCGACATCTCGTACGGCGAGATCGCGGCACGGATCACCCGCATGCGCGAGGAGAAGGGCATCGCCCCGGCGTCCGCGCACATCGCCCGCTCGACGGTGTACGACGCCTTCCGGCCGGAGCGCAGGCGCCTGAACCCCAGCCTCGTCGCGGAGATCGTGGCCGCCCTGGGAGGGGACGCGAGCGAGGCCGAGCGCTGGCGCGAGCGGTGCATCGCGGCACGGACGGCCGAGAGGCCGCCGGCCGAAATCGCCGAGCAGCCGGCACCTGCCGCGCCGGCGGCGCCCGCGGCGCGGCCCGCAGGACGGCGCTGGCCGACCCTCCCGCCACCCCGCCCCGAGCTGCCGCTCGCGGCCGCGCTGTTCGTCGCCTGCATCGGCGTCAACCTCGTCGGCGGCGTGTTCGTCGCCAACTTCGACCTCCCGATCTGGCTGGACATGGCGGGCACGGCCATCATCGCGGTGTGCATCGGCCCCTGGGCCGCCGTCGCGCTCGCCGCCGTCACGCTCGTCCTCACCCCGGGCACGCTGCTGCCCCTGGCCGCCGAGGGGCTGCCGTTCGGGCTCGTCTCGGTCGTGGGCGCGCTGGTGTGGGGGTACGGCGTGCACCAATGGGGCCTGGGACGCACCGCGTCGCGCTTCCTCGTGCTGAACCTCCTCGCGGCCGTGAGCTGCACGCTCACGTCGCTTCCGATCACGGTGCTGCAGTACGACGGGCGGACGAATCACCTCGTCACGACCACGCTGTTCGAGCGCCTGCATGCGGCGGGCGCGAGCGCGTGGGAGGCGGCGCTCGTGTCGAACATCGGCTCCTCCGTCGCCGACAAGCTCATCTCGGGCGGCATCGCCCTGCTCGTGGCGCTGCTGCTGTCGCGCCATGCCGATGCGGCCGGCCGTTCCCTCACGTCACTCGACGGACTTCCCGGCCGCGACTGACGCCAGACCGAACCGCTCGCACGCGATCCGGATGCCGCGGGCATCGGCACCGCGAAGGGCGGGCGCGCGCTTGCCCCCTCAGCGAAAGTCGGGGCCTCCCTCGCGAGCGCGCTCTGCCGCGAGGTCGACGGTGTCGGCGACGCGCACGTATCGCGTACGGCCTCCCCCGGATTCCGCCTGCGTGAAGACGCCTGCGAAGTTGTAGTAGACGCCGCCGAACTGCTCGTCCTCGGTGTGGGCGAACACGAGCCGACGATCGCCCGGCCGCGGGTCGTTGCGGGTGACCCGCGACGGGCCTCCGCCCTCCGGGCGCTTGTCCGTCTCGACGATCTCGGTGCCGTCGGACGAGAGGACATTCGACCAGAGGGCGTTGTCGTAGAACTTCGGCCACCACAGGATGGTGTCGGCGCTGACGCGCCACACCGCCTTCATCTGGTTGGGCCGCACCCCGAACAGCGCTCCGACATCCGCTCGGGTACGCAGCTCCGTGCGATCGTCCACGCTGACGGTGCCGCGTTCCCGCCAGTAGTCGACGCTCGCGCGCCGGCCGAACACGAACGGCTCGAAGGTCCCTTCCGCGACCTTCGTCTTCTTCATCGACGTGATCCGAGCGACGACGCGATCGATCTGCTCGTTGAACTGCGCCATCGTCTGACCGGCGACCTTGAGGCGCACAGGTTCCGCCGGCGCGTGGATCATGGACGACTGGCGGGTGGCCAGCGCCTTTCGAAGGTCCTCGGTGCGCTTGCGGTCCGCGCGTTCCTGCTCTTCACCGTCGTGGTACGGCTCGTCGATCTCGACGAAGAGGTTGAACTGAGGGAAGTACACGTCCATCAGCGCCCGCTTCCCGTCGGGACGGCGCACGAGCTGCTGCGTGACGAACTCGATCTGCGGGTCGTTCAGCAGGTGGAAGATGCGCGAGGTGGCGTACACCTCGTAGATCTTGTGCCCGGCCTTGCGCAGTCGGTTCGCCGTCCAGGCCAGGTCCGCCGCCGGCGGCGCGGTCTGCTGCGCCTCCTCACCCTCAGACGGGACAGGAACGGGCGTGATGGCGTGGTCAAGAGACATTGTCGATGCCTTTCGGTGCGATGGACGGTGTCAAGACTGCGGGACTCGACGCGGGTCGATCCGGGAGGTATTCGCCGATGCTCTTCCGGAACTTCTGCGCGAGCTGCTCCGGTTCACCGCTGAGGGGAACAAGCAAGTCCTTCAGCTCACTCAGGCGCTTCTGTCTGGATGAGCCCTTCCATGCCCCGTCGAACTGCAGGAACTGCGGGATCTCCTCGGTACGGCCGCTGCCGCCCAGCCACAGCACATGCGGGTCGTTGTCGACCTCAGTGTTGTAGAAGAAGATCGACTGCTGCAGCCGGGATACGCGGAGCTTCAGCAGCCCCGTTTTCCGCAGCTCAGGCACCAGCGGATAGCGCTCGTCGGGCACGATCGCTTCCGGCGTCTTGCCCACCAACGCCGCCGCGATTCTGCGAATCCGTTCCTGCGTGACGGGGTTCGCCGGTCGCGCCTGCCGGGGAGCTTTCACGAGCGGGCGCCAGACCTTCGCGTGTTCCTCGAACTCCAGGTTCCATCGTCGCTCGTTCCACTCCTGGTCGCTGCCCTCCCTGAACCGGCTCAGCGTGTCGCCTGTCTCACGCCGCCAGCGCTGCCCGCCAAGAGCGAAGCGCAGCTCGTCGAGCTCGAAGTACGGCTGCACTTCGCCGCGGTCGTCTACCTCGGGAGGGTGCACTCGGAGCGCATACTCGGTGAGATCGCCCCCCTTGACCGAGGGGAGCCAGACACGAAGCTGACCCGCCGCATCCACCGGCACGGGAGCCGGCCAGCCACCGTTGACGTCTTCAGGTTGCGCGTCCTCATCCGCGACGCCCCGGTCGAGCTGCAGGAACCAGGTTCCCGGGGGGACTACCTTCTCCCGATTCCTCATGCGGCGCTCTCCGCGCGAGCCCGACAGCGTCACCTTCACGACGAGGTCGACGTCGCGCACGAGCGATCCGGTGCCGTTCGTCACCACCACGCCCAGATGGGAGGTATCCGAGGGGTTGTTCCGCGGAGTCTCGGCGATCCACGCGACCAGGCCGTTGGCGTGGGACTCCTTGTCGGCGTCTTCGCGCTCATTCCGTTCGCGGTCTATGCGGCGCCCTTCTGCGAAGGCGATCGCGATCGTGGCGCCGAGCGCTGCCGTGCTGAGGATCGGGCCCAGGAGGCCGCCGAATGTGTCACCGATTGGGCCGGTCCGCTCCATCCAGTTTGGCTTGCCAGCTGCCTGGATGGCCGCTACCACGGCAAGAACGATCGAGAAGACGAACACCGCGGCGAGGACGGCTCCGGCGACGAGCACCACCCACCGCCACGCCCCGACCTTGCCCGGAACCCGCTTCTCAGCGCTGTGTGTGCTCATCGTGCGCCTCCGATACTCCCGTAGACGACCGCGTGCGCCGCCAGAGGCGTCGTGCACTCCGTGGGGTGGGCCTCGACGAGGCGCGCGAGCGCCAGCGCGTAGTGGCGAGGGCAGTAGACGGCCGCCTCAGCCTCGTGCGTGTGGTCTCCGTGCCGTTCCTCGGCGCCGACGATGCGGTAGCCGGGCACCGCGGTGCACACGCTCTCGTCCCACTGGCACCCGCGCGGGCGATCCCCCTCGAACCCGTCGAGCGGGATCGTGACATCGTCATCGATCGTGATCCCCGTGGACATCAGTTCGCCTCCTTCGCCAGCGCCGCGCGCAGCGCCTGCTCAGCGCGCGCGATCCCCTCGTTCAGCTCCTCATCGGTGAGCACGACGTCGTCATCCAGCCAGCGCCCCCAGCGGCGCTCGAAGCCTGCGCGATCGCGATGATGCTTCTCACGCTCCAGAGACGGGTGGACGCTGATGACCACCATGGCTCCGTCGTCGTCCGTCTCGATCAGCAGGTTGGCGGCACCCGCCGGAACCGGGACGGCGATGTCGGTGCCGATGATCCCGAGGATCAGCCAGCCATCCGGGTCCGGGCACGGCACAGCACCGCCTGTGAGCGTGGCCTGGGCACGAACGTCTCCCCATGCCTGCACGAACCTCGCGTTCATTCCCATACGGGTGGCGCCCGACATCCGCAGCTCCGCCCGGGGACGCGGCGCGATCTCCGCAACCGGCGAATCAAGCCATTCGGCGGAGTCGAGGTTCGTCGCCACCGCGATGGGCGCGTAGCCGACGACCTCGTCGTCGACGACGGCCTGCAGCAGCATGCCGTCGCGCATCTCGCCCGGCACATAGGGGAAGTCGGTCAGCACGAGCGCCTCGAGCCGCACCTGCGTCTTCGCCAGCGCCTCGTCGATCCATGCCTGCACGTCGGCGAGCGAGCCGAACGTCGAGACGGCCACCTCGTGCTGCTCGTACGCGGAGATGCCGTGCTCGACGCGCGTCACGACGTCGTCGAGCGCAGCCCCGCCCCAGCGCCGCTCGTGCCGCTGGGCCACGGCCCAGGCGGCATCCTCCATGCAGATCGCGTCATACCAGTCCTGCACCGGAGCCGGCTCGCCGAGGGTGCGACGGAACGGATCCAGCAGCGGCCGCAGGCCGGCCAGGGCGTCGGCGCTCGGGGCATCGTGATCGTCGCGGATCCCGCACCGCACCGGGCAGGTGTCGAGGTCCTCCCCCGTCCCGGGGCGACCCCAGACGACGTACTGCACGTCCTGCCCTTCGGCCGTGTGGGCGCGGGCCGTCCAGCCCCGCACCGGCCCCGAGGCGAAGGGCACGAAGTCGCTCGGCAGGAGCGAGGTGCCGTAGGCGGGCTCGCCGAGGCGGGTGAGGTAGTTCACGATGCTGGGTGGCGCACTCATCCCGCTCAGGCTAGGAGGCCCGCCCGGGCGCGCAGCGCCCGGGCGGGCCTCGCTCGGACGTTCCCGCACGATTCCGGACGAGCCCGGTCGCGGCGGTGCTGCTATCGGGCACCGTGCCGGAGGGCACAGAAGGCGACGGGACTACCGGGCCCGCGGGTGACTCGTCGCGTACACGTCGCGCCGCGTGCGCAGCACGCCGTGCCCGGAGGGCACAGAAGGCGACGGGACTACCGGGCCCGCGGGTGACTCGTCGCGTAGACGTCGCGCAGCGTGTCGACCGTGACGTGCGTGTAGACCTGCGTCGTGGCGACGGAGGCGTGGCCGAGCAGCTCCTGCACGACGCGCACGTCGGCGCCGCCCTGCAGCAGGTGGGTGGCGAACGAGTGGCGCAGGGTGTGCGGCGAGACGTGGGCGCTCAGCTGCGCCCGCTCGGCGGCCGCCTGGATGACCAGCCACGCGCTCTGGCGCGACAGGGGCGCGCCGCGCGCGCCGAGGAAGAGCTTCGGCGAGGCCCGCCCTCGCGTGGCGAGATCGGGCCGTACGCGCGTGAGGTACGCGTCGACCGCCGCGCGGGCGTACGAGCCGACGGGCACGATCCGCTCCTTCGAGCCCTTGCCGCGCAGGCGCACGACGTCGCCGTGCGCGAGGTCGTCCACGTCGAGGCCGATCGCCTCCGAGACGCGGGCGCCCGTCGCGTAGAGCAGTTCCAGCAGCGCGCGGTCGCGGATGCCGAGCGGCTCGTCGGGCGGCGGCGCCTGCAGCAGGCGCTCCACCTGGTCGATCGAGAGCGCCTTCGGCAGGCGCCGCGGCTGCTTGGGCGGCCGTAGCCGCTGGGCGGGGTCGTCGGCCGCGTGCCCCTCGCGCGCCAGGAAGCGGTGCAGCCCGCGCACCGAGGACTGCAGCCGCGCGAGCGACGAGGCGGCCGGCGGCGGATCGGCGGAGGCCCGCTCGGCGGCGAACTCCGCCACGATCGCCGCCGTGACCGCGTCGGTGTCGGCGATCCCCCGCTCGGCCAGCCACTCCCCGTAGCCGGCGAGGTCGCGCCGGTACGCCGCGACGGTGTGATCGCTCAGGCCGCGCTCGATCGTGACGTGCCTGAGGTAGGCGTCGATCGCGCGCTCGACGCGCATCAGGCCTCGCGCGAGCGGATCCGATCGGCCGCCAGCAGCACGCCGAGCGCGAGGGTGGCGTTGCCGAAACGGCCCTCGCGGACGGCGCGCAGCGCCTCCTCGAGCGGCACCCACTCGAGCCGCATGTCGGACTCCTCGTCCTCGCGGGCGAACGCCTCGGCCGTGGGCGTGAGGCCCGTCGCGAGATACAGCTCGATGCGCTCGGCGCTGCTGCCCGGGCTGAGCGCGAAGGTGCCGAGCCGCTCCCAGCGCTCGGCCGTGAGATCCGCCTCCTCCGCGAGCTCCCGCTGTGCGCCGGCGAGGTGGTCCTCCCCCGCGACATCGTGCAGGCCCGCAGGGATCTCCCACTCGCGCGACGCGATCGGGTGACGGTACTGCTGGATCAGCAGCACGCGCTCTGCGTCGTCGATGGCGACGATCGCCGATGCACCGGGATGAGCGATGTAGTGGCGCACGAGCTCGCGGCCGTTGTAGTCGATCCGGTCCTCGACGACGTCCCACACGCGCCCGCGGTACCCCACGGCGGAGTCGAGGACGCGGATGTCCCCCGGCTCGTCGTGCAGCTCCACGTCAGGCCTCGACCCCGGCCTCGACGTCGTCGACCTCGAACAGCTCGCTCGCGCGGTGCCGCTCGAGCGCCGCCGCCACGAGGCCGCGGAACAGCGGGTGCGGATCGGTCGGGCGCGAGCGCAGCTCCGGGTGCGCCTGCGTGGCGATGTAGTACGGGTGCACGTCGCGCGGCAGCTCGACGAACTCGACGAGGTCCAGGTCGGGGTTCAGCCCCGAGAAGACCATGCCGGCCTCGGCGATGCGGTCGCGGTAGGCGTTGTTCACCTCGTAGCGGTGGCGGTGGCGCTCCTGCACCTCGGTCGCGCCGTACAGCTCCGCGGCGAGCGAGCCCTCCGCGAGGCGCGCGGGGTACAGGCCCAGGCGCATCGTGCCGCCCAGGTCGCCGCCCTCGAGGATCTCGACCTGCTCCGCCATGGTCGCGATGACGGCGGCGGGCGTCTCGGGGTCGAACTCGCTCGACGAGGCGCCGTCGATCCCGGCCACGTTGCGCGCGTACTCGATGACCATGCACTGCAGGCCCAGGCATAGGCCGAGCGTGGGGATGCCCTGCTCGCGGGCGAACCGCAGCGCGCCGAGCTTGCCCTCGATGCCGCGGATGCCGAAGCCGCCGGGGATGCAGATGCCGTCGAGCTCGGCGAGGTGCTCGCGCGCGCCGTCCGGCGTCTCGCACAGGTCGGAGGGGATCCAGCGGATGTTGACCTTGGACTCCTGCGCGAAGCCGCCGGCCTTGATCGCCTCGGTCACCGAGAGATAGGCGTCGGGAAGGTCGATGTACTTGCCGACGAGGCCGATCGTGACCTCGTGCTTGGGGTTGTGCACCGCCTGCAGCACGCGGTCCCAGCGCGTCCAGTCCACCTCGGCGGCCTTCGTGAGGCCCAGCCGGCGCACGATGTACGTGTCCAGGCCCTGGTCGTTGAGGGTCGACGGGATGTCGTAGATGCTCGGCAGGTCGACGGTGTTGACGACGCCCTCGGTCTCGACGTCGCACATCAGCGCGATCTTGCGCATGTTCGCCTCGGTCACGGGGCGGTCGCTGCGCAGCACGAGCGCGTCGGGCTGGATGCCGACCTGGCGGAGGGCGGCCACGGAGTGCTGCGTGGGCTTGGTCTTCTGCTCCCCCGACGCGCCCATGAACGGCACGAGCGAGACGTGCACGAAGAAGACGTTGTCGCGCCCGAGCTCGTGGCGCAGCTGGCGCGCGGCCTCGAGGAACGGCTGCGACTCGATGTCGCCGACGGTGCCGCCCACCTCGGTGATGATCACATCGGGCTGCGGGTCGGCCTCGGCCTGCAGCCGCATGCGGCGCTTGATCTCGTCGGTGATGTGCGGGATCACCTGCACGGTGTCGCCCAGGTACTCGCCGCGGCGCTCGCGCGCGATGACCTGCGAGTAGATCTGGCCGGTCGTCACGTTCGCGGCCTGGCTCAGGTTGACGTCGAGAAAGCGCTCGTAGTGCCCGATGTCCAGGTCGGTCTCGGCGCCGTCGTCGGTCACGAAGACCTCGCCGTGCTGGAACGGGTTCATCGTGCCCGGATCGACGTTCAGATACGGGTCGAGCTTCTGCATCACGACGTGCAGTCCGCGTGCGGTCAGGAGATTGCCGAGACTCGCGGCCGTGAGCCCCTTACCGAGGGAGGAGACGACACCGCCCGTCACGAAGATCTGCTTGGTCGTCGTACCCGAGGTGCCCTCAGAAGTGGTCTGCATCACGGGCTTCTATCCTAACAGTCGAGGTGAGGGTGGGGTTCATCGCGACACCCGCGCGTCCGCCATCGCCAGCAGCTCGCGAGCGTGCGTGAGGGCGGCGTCCGAGTCGGACATGCCCGAGAGCAGGCGGGCCATCTCGGCTTCGCGCTCCGCGCCCTCGAGCGCCCGGACGCTCGAGGTGGTGACGGTGCCGTCGCTCGCCTTGACCACGCTGAGGTGGTTGTTCGCGAAGGCCGCGACCTGCGCGAGGTGGGTCACGGCGATCACCTGGGAGGTCTCCGCGAGTTTGGCCAGGCGCCTGCCCACCTCGATTGCCGCGGCGCCGCCGATGCCGGCGTCGACCTCGTCGAAGACGAACGTGGGGACGGGATCGGTCGCGGCGATGACGACCTCGATCGCGAGCATCACGCGGCTGAGCTCGCCGCCCGAGGCGCCCTTCGCCACGGGCCGCGGCTCGGCGCCGGGGTGCGGGGCCAGCAGGAACGCCACATCGTCGCGGCCGTGCGCGGCCTCGGCGCCCTCGCGCACCGCGACCGTGACGGCGGCGTCGGGCATCGCGAGCGCGTGCAGCTCCTCGGTCGCGGCCGCGGAGAGCCGGGCGGCCGCATCGGTGCGGGCCGCCGTCAGCTCCGCCGCGCGGGCGTCCAGCTCCGCGCGGGCCTCGTCGCGCTGCACCGCGAGCCGCTCGATCCGGTCGCCGTCGTCGTCCAGCTCCGCCAGGCGCGCCGATCCGGTCTCGAGCAGCGCGATCGCCGCGTCGAGCGATCCGTGTGCCCGCACGAGCGACGCCACGGCCGCGCGGCGCTCCTCCACGGCCGCGAGCTCCAGCGGGCCGGACTCGTCGAGGTCGGCGAGGAAGCCCGACAGCTCGACGGCGAGGTCGGCCGCGCGGTAGCCGAGGTCGGCGAGCTGCTCGGCGATCGCGCCGAGCGTCGGGTCGCCCGCGCGCTCGAGCGCGCGCCGCGCCTCCGCCAGGATCGACGCCACATCGGGCGCGCCCTCCTCGCTCGACAGGCCCTCGCGCGCGAGCGCCGCCGCCGCGCGCAGCTCCTCGGCGTTCGCGAGCCGCTCCGCGCGCTCGGCGAGCGCCGCGTCCTCGCCGGGCTCCGGCGCGATCTGCTCGATCTCGGCGAGCGTCTGCCGCAGCGCCTCGGCCTCGGCCGCGCGGGCGTCGCGCTCGGTCGTGAGCGTGGTCAGCTCGCGGTCGATGGCCCGCCACGCGTCGAAGGCCCCGCGGTACGCCGCGAGCGCGGCGCCCACGGCCTCGCCCCCGAAGCGGTCGAGCGCGTCGCGCTGGGCGGCCGCCGACTTCAGGCGCAGCTGCTCGGACTGGCCGTGCACGGCCACGAGGTGCTCGGCGAGGTCGGCGAG
The DNA here is from genome assembly GCF_053588335.1 of Microbacterium sp. NPDC003461. Taxonomy (NCBI): domain Bacteria; kingdom Bacillati; phylum Actinomycetota; class Actinomycetes; order Micrococcales; family Microbacteriaceae; genus Microbacterium; species Microbacterium sp. NPDC003461. Next base: position 19,127 of record NZ_JBSFPT010000032.1, read on the forward strand.
CACGCCCGCCGGGGCCGTGCGGCCTCCCACGCCCGCGCGGCTGCGGCCCTCGGCCGAGAGGCTGCGCGAGAGGTAGAGCTCGGCGCGCCCCTCCCCGATCGGCTCGAGGTCGCCGCCGGCCTCGCGCACGCGCTCGGCCACGGCGCCGTGCTCCGGCACGATCCAGACGCCCTCGACCGACGCCTGGGGCGCACCGGCGCGCACGGCGCCGGAATCGGCGCGCGCGCCGAGCAGCAGGCCGAGGCCCGTCACGACCATCGTCTTGCCGGCACCCGTCTCGCCCGTCACGGCGGTGAAGCCCGGCCCGAACGGCAGGGCGGCCTCGGCGATCACGCCGAGGTCGCGCAGGCGCATCTCCTCGATCACCGCTCGGCACCTCCCGGCATTGCGCTCGCGACGGGATCCGCGACATCCGCGTCGTCGTGCAGCGGCACGACACTCACGGCGTCGGTCATCATCGTGCCCGTGGGGCCGCGCCAGCCGTGCACGGGCAGCTGGAACTTGCGCACGAGCCGGTCGGTGAAGGCCGCGGGGTGCAGCCGCGCGAGGCGGACGGGCCGCTCCGAGCGCCGGACCGTGACGCGTGCGCCGGCGGGCAGCGGGTGCGAGCGGCGGCCGTCGCACCACAGCTCGCCCGACCCGGCGATCCCACCCTTCACCTCGAGGGCGACCGTGTGCTCGGGGCCGACGACGAGGGGGCGCGCGAACAGCGCGTGGGCCGAGACGGGGACGACGGCGATGGCCTGCACGGTGGGCCAGATCACCGGGCCTCCCGCGGAGAACGCGTAGGCGGTCGATCCCGTCGGCGTGGCGACGACGCACCCGTCGGCGCCGAAGCTCGACAGCGGGCGCCCGTCGACCTCGAGGACCACCTCGATCATGCGCCCGGGCATGTCCTTCTCGATCGACGCCTCGTTCAGCGCCCACGTCTCGAACACGATCTCGCCGCGGCGGTCGCGCACCCTCACGTCGAGCGCGAGCCGCTCCTCCACGTCGTAGTCGCCGGCGATGGCGCGCCGCACGGCCTCGTCCATGTCGTCGCGCTCGATCTCGGCCAGGAAGCCGACGTGGCCCATGTTGATGCCCAGCACGGGAGCGGTGCCCTCGCGCACGAGCTCGGCGGCGCGCAGGATGGTGCCGTCGCCACCCAGGACGATGGCGAGGTCGACGTCGGCGAGCGCCACGTCCTGCCCCAGCGCCGCGACCTCCGCGAACGCCGGCACGACGGCCGCGAGCTCGGCGCGGTCCTGCGGGTCGAGCACCGGCACGGCACCGGACCGGCGGAGCGCGTCGACCACGCTCATCGCCGCCTCGACGGTGTCGTCGCGGTGCGCATGCGCGACGACGAGGATCCTGCGCTCTGTCATGGTCCTCCCCCGCTAGCCATTCCATCCATTCTGTCGGATCGACGGGTGCCCGCGGCGCCCATCCACAGGCGGGTCGCGCCGGCCGCCGTCAGCCCCGCGCGGCGGCCTCGACGGCGCCGGCCCACGCGTCGGGCCGCCGACCGCGCCCGGGCGCGAGGTGCACGAGCAGCTCGCGGTTGCCGCGCGATCCGGCGATCGGCGAGGGCAGCACGCCGAGGCACCCGAGGCCGGCGTCCTGCGCGCTCCACAGCACGTCGAGCGCCGCCGTCACGCGCGCGCCGGCGTCGGTGACGATCCCCTCGCGCACGCCGCCGCGGCCCACCTCGAACTGCGGCTTCACGAGCAGGACGATGTCGGCGTCGGCCGCGGCGACCCGCGCGACGGCGGGCAGGACGTGCGTGAGCGAGATGAACGACAGATCGCCGGTGATCACGCCGGGGGCCTGCGCGACGCCGCCGGCCTCGGCGAGCGCCTCGGGCGTCATGTAGCGCACGTTGAAGCCCTCCACCGGGCGCACCGCCGGATCGGCCGCCACCTCGGGCGCGAGCTGCCCGTGCCCCACGTCGACCGCGATGACCGGATCGGCGCCGCGCTCGCGCAGCACCTGCGTGAACCCGCCCGTCGAGGCGCCCATGTCGAGCGCCACCCGGCCCGACACGTCGAGCCCGAACCCGTCGAGCGCGGCGAGGAGCTTGTGCGCCCCGCGGCTGACGTAGTGGTCGGTCGCGACGCGGATCTCGGCCGCGTCGTCGACGCGCGCCGACGGCTTCGTCACCACACGGCCGGCGACCGCGACGCGCCCCTGCGCGATCAGCGCCGCGGCGTGGGTGCGCGATCGGGCCAGGCCCCGCGCGGCCAGCGCCGCGTCGAGGCGCTCGCTCACCGCTGCTCGCCGCGCGTCTCGGGAGCTGCCTCGCCCGGTGCCGACTCGAGGCGGCGCGCGAGCTCGTCGTGCAGGGCCGCGTACGCCGCGGCGCGCTGCGCGAGCGGCTGCTGCTCGACCACCCGCACGCGGCTGACGAGGCCCTCGCCCGTCTCGTCCTCGGGGATCACGCTGTCCATGCCCCCACGCTACCTCTGGCGGTGGAAGGGATCGGCGTAGAGCCGCTCGGGCACGCGGAATCCGAAGATCTGCCTGCCCGTGGTCCAGATCGCGTGCGCGCCCGCGCGCAGCAGATCGATGTCGCTGCCCTCCGAGAGGATCTCGATGTCCGGCCCGCTGACGCGCACCCTGGCGTCGCGCACTGTGGTGACATCGCCCTTCTGCTTCACGACCGGGTAGGGCTCGAACAGCTCGCGCAGGTCGCTCAGGATGTACGTCGGGCGCGAGTGCGCCGGCGCGGCCAGGATGTGCTTGGGCCGGTCGATCCCCGTCAGCACCACGGCGGAGTCGATGCCCGCGGCCTGCGCGCCCTGGATGTCGGTGTCGAGGCGATCGCCCAGGAACAGCGGCTTGGCGGCGCCGAAGCGGGCGACGGCCTCGTGGAAGATCGGCGCCTCGGGCTTGCCCGCGACCGTCGCGAGGCGGCCGACCGCGGTGTGCACGGCGGAGACGAGCGTGCCGTTGCCCGGCGCGATGCCGCGCGCCTGCGGGATCGTCCAGTCCGTGTTGGTGGCGATCCAGGGGATGCCGCCGTCCTCCTCGGGCGTCGCGAGCGCGTACGCGGCCTCGGCGAGCTGGGTCCATCCCACGTCGGGCGCGAAGCCCTGCACGACGGCGGCCGGAGCATCCTCGGCGCTGCGCGTGACCACGTAGCCGGCCTTCTCGAGCTCGACGACGAGGCCCTCGCCGCCGACCACGAGCACGGTCGCGCCCGGTGCGACCTTCTCGCCGAGCAGCCGAACGGCCGCCTGCGGGCTCGTGACAACTTCCTCGGGGCGCGTGGGCAGCCCGAGGCCCGTGAGATGCGCGGCGACGGTGGCGTCGGTGCGCGAGGCGTTGTTGGTGATGTACCCCAGCCGGCGCCCCTCGCCGGCCGCGCGCGTCAGGCTCTCGACGGCGTGCGGCAGCGGACCGGGGCCCGCGTAGACGACGCCATCGAGATCCGCGAGCACCACGTCGACGCCGTCGAGCGGTGCCGCCTCGGTCTTCTTAGCGAACAGCGCCATCGGTGCCGTCAGCCTCCTCGTCCTCGGTCTGCGGGTTCGTGTGCGGGTTCTCACCGGCGTCGATCACGCCGGCCTCGGCGAGGATCTGGTCGACCTCGTCCTCGATCGTGAAGCTCTCGTCGGCGGGCTCGCCCTTGCCGTCGTGCTCGGCCTCGTCGTCGTGCTCGTCGGCGAGGGGCTCCTCCGACGACTCGTCCTCGGACGGCTCGGCATCCGAGTCGAGGTCGGCGGGCTCCGCGTCCGCCGCGTCGGGACCGGCCGGCTCGTCCGCGTCGGCGTGCTCATCCGCGTCCCACTGCTCGTCGGCGTCCGTGTGCTCGGCCTCGTGGTCGAACTCCGGCTCGATCTCCTCCACCTCGTCCACGAGGATCTCGTCGCCCTGCGCCAGGTCCTGGTCGATGGCGTCCGCCGCGATCTCGGCGCGCGCGTGCCATTCGGCCGCCTCGTCGTCGCGCCCGAGATCCTCGAGCACGGCCGCGCGCGCGGCGAACAGGCCGGGGCTCCACCGGAACGCGCGATCGGGATCGGCCTCGGGCACGTCCAGCTCCGCGAGCGCGAGCTCGGTCTGACCGAGGTCGAGGCGCGCGCCCGACAGGGCGATCGCCAGCTCGACGCGCTGCTCGACCGAGAGCACGTCGCGGTCGGCGGCGCGCCCCTCCTCCAGCGCCTTCTCGGGGCGGCCGACGCCGCGCTCGCTGTCGACGATCATGGCGACGTGGTCGTTGCGGCCCGTGATGCGGCGCAGCGTGCGCAGCTCGCGCAGCGCGAGGGCGAAGTCACCCAGCGTGTAGGCGGTGACCGCCAGCGTCTCGCGTGCCAGGGCGACGCGGCCCGCGTGACGGACCGCCGCGAGGGCGTGCTCGTGGGCCAGCTGCGGGTCGTCGTCGATCAGGCGCGCCGCCATGACGATGTGCCGTGCCACGCGGTCGGCGTTCTCCTTGCTCAGCGTCTTGAGCTCGTTCTGCTGACCGTGCAGATCCTTGGGCGTGACGTCGTCGGGCAGCTCCGGATCGGGAATGCGCGGCGCGCGGTCCTCGTCGCGGTCGCGACGCGCGCCGGTGGCGCGCTCGTCGCGGTCCTCCCAGCGGCGCGGTGCCTCGCGGTCGTCGCGGGGCACGCGAGCGCCGCGGCGGTCGCCGGAGGGACGACGGTCGCGGGAATCTCCCTCGTACCGGCGCGGGCGGTCGCCTTCGTCGCGGCGCGGACGGTAGCCGGCGCGATCCTGCCGCGGGCGGTACCCGTCGCGATCGTCGCGAGGACGATACCCGCCACGATCGTCGCGCGGACGCGAGCCATCCCGGTCCTCGCGGGGGCGGTAGCCGTCCCCGTCGCGGCGCGGGCGGAACCCGCCGTCGCGAGCCGCGCGGTCGCCGTCACGGCGCGGACGGTCGTCGCGGTCCTGGCGTGGACGCGAGGGTCCCGCGTCACGCTGCGGGCGGTAGCCGCCCTCGGCGCGGGGCGGGCGGAAGCCCCCGTCGCGAGCCGGGCGATCGCCGTCCCGGCGCGGACGGTGGTTCTCGTCACGGCGCGGGCGGTATGCGTCGCGGGACGAGCCCGCGCGGTTGCCGTCGCGGGCGGAACCCGAGCGCTGCCCGTCGTGACCCTGACCGGAGCGGTAGCCATCGCGGTCCTGCCGCGGACGGTAGCCGTCGCCCTCGCGACGGGGACGGTACTCCCCTTCGCCACGCGGACGGTAACCGCCATCGCGCGCAGAGCGACCGCCCTCACCGCGAGAGCGCGAGTCGTCGCGGTCCTGGCGCGGGCGGTAGCCGTCACCCTGCCGACGAGAACGATCGTCGCCGGCCCGAGGCGGCCGCTGACCGTCGCGGGCAGCGGGGCGAGCGCCCTCGCGGTAGGGCCTCGACCCGCGGTCGTCCTGGCGGCCCGATCGGTCGTCGCGACGGGGCTCGCCGCGATCCGCTCGCGCGGCATCGCGGCCGCGCGAGTCGTCGCGACGGAATCCACCCTGCGGTGAGCGGCGGGGGCCGTCCCTGTGATCGCGCGGATCCCGCTTGTCAGCGTCGTCAGCCATTGTCCCCGTCCCTCTTCTACGGCGTCGAAGCACCGTACCGCTGTTGGATTGTGATTGTCGTGTAAACGACGGAAGGCCGCCCAGCGTTGGGCGGCCTTCCGGTGAAGTGGTGTCCGGCGGTGTCCTACTCTCCCACAGGGTCCCCCCTGCA
>NZ_JBSFPT010000033.1:0-23360 GCF_053588335.1 Microbacterium sp. NPDC003461
CGAACGACAGGCCGATGGGATGGCCGGGCGTGGGGTACGGATCCTGGCCGACGACGAGCACCCGCACGTCGGCGAGCGGCCGCTGGAGCCCCGCGGCGCGAAGCGCCGCCTCGCTCTCGCGGGCCGCGAGAGCGCGAGCACGCGAGCGGCGCCGCGAAGCGGCGCCCGAGCGGCGCAGACTCAAAAAAGAAGAGATCCCTCAGATCATGTACTCCGGCGCCTGGAGGTACTTCCGGGCGTCCTCGCCGGCGCCGCGGGCGCGCACCTTCGCGGGGATGCCCAGCAGCACGCTGTGCTCCGGCGCGTCGCGCGTGACCACGGCGTTCGCGCCCACCACCGAGTGCGCGCCGATCGTCACGGGGCCGAGCACCTTCGCCCCCGCGCCCACGGCCACGCCGTCGCCGAGCGTGGGGTGCCGCTTGCCGCTCCCGAGCGAGCGGCCGCCCAGCGTGACGCCGTGATACAGCATCACGTCGTCGCCCACCTCGGCGGTCTCGCCGATCACCACGCCCATGCCGTGGTCGATGAAGAAGCGGCGCCCGATCCGCGCCCCCGGATGGATCTCGATGCCCGTCAGCCAGCGCGCCAGCTGCGAACCGGCGCGCGCGACGAAGCGCAGCCCCCGCCGCCACAGCCAGTGGTTCACCCGGTGCGCCCAGATCGCGTGCAGTCCGGGGTAGAGCAGCGCGATCTCGAAGAAGCCGCGCGCCGCGGGATCCCTGCGGCGCGCGGCTTCGACATCCTCGCGGATGTGCAATCCCATGGATCGATTATCGCGGGATCAGTCCTCGCGAAGATCCTCGAACAGCGCCGTGGTGATGTAGCGCTCGCCCGTGTCGGGGATGATGACGACGATGTTCTTGCCCGCGTTCTCGGGCTTCTTCGCCTCCTGGATCGCCGCCCAGGCCGCCGCGCCCGACGAGATGCCGACGAGCAGACCCTCCTGCGCCGCGAGGGCGCGGGCCGTGGCGATCGCGTCCTCGAACTCGACGGTGGCGACCTCGTCGTACACCTCGGTGTCGAGGATCGGCGGCACGAAGTTCGGGCCGATGCCCTGGATCTTCGCCGGGCCCGGCGTGCCCGTCGACAGCAGCGGCGAGGCGGTGGGCTCGACCGCGACGATCTTCACGTCGGGGTTGCGCTCCTTGAGCACCTGGCCGACGCCCGTGATGGTGCCGCCCGTGCCGACGCCCGCGACGAACACGTCGACCTTGCCGTCGGTGTCGCGCCAGATCTCCTCGGCGGTGGTCTTGCGGTGGATCGCCGGGTTGGCGGCATTCTCGAACTGCTTGGCCATGATCGCGCCGGGGGTCTCGGCGACGATGCGCTCGGCCTCCGCGACGGCGGCCTTCATGCCGCCGGCCGGATCGGTGAGCACGAGCTCGGCGCCGAAGGCCTTGAGCAGCACGCGGCGCTCCTTCGACATCGACGCGGGCATGGTGAGCACGACCTTGTAGCCGCGCGCCGCGCCGACGAGCGCGAGCGCGATGCCCGTGTTGCCGCTCGTCGCCTCGACGATCGTGCCGCCGGGCTGCAGCGCGCCCGACTCCTCGGCCGCGTCGACGAGCGCGATGCCCAGGCGGTCCTTCACGCTCGAGCCCGGGTTGTAGTACTCGAGCTTGGCGAGCACGGTCGCGCCCGCGTCGCCGGGCACGCGGTTGAGCCGGACGAGCGGCGTGTTGCCGAACGCAGAGGTGATGTCGTTGTGGATGCCGGGCATCGAGTGGCCTTTCGCACGAGCGGGTGGTGTCCCCGCCAGGTTAGGCCGAATCGGGCGGCGGGTGGGCGCGGATGACGGAAAACGACGGGTCCGGCGCCCAGGTGCCGGGGTTAGGCTTCCCCCTCGTGACCACCGCCCTCGAGCCCGCCCCGCGCGCCGCCGCCTCCGTGCGCGAAGCGCTGCGCGCCGCCGCCGCCCGCCTCGCGGCGGCCGGCGTGCCCGATCCGCACGTCGACGCCGAGCTGCTGCTCGCGCACGTGACGGAAGCGGGCCGCGGCGAGGTGCAGGCGGCCGCGCTGCGCGGCGACGAGCTCGGCGCCGGCGAGGCCGCGGCGTTCGAGGAGGCCGTGGCCCGGCGCGCGTCGCGCGAGCCGCTGCAGCACATCACGGGCGTCGCGCCGTTCCGCCACCTCGAGCTGTCGGTGGGACCGGGGGTGTTCGTGCCGCGGCCCGAGACCGAGATGGTGGCGCAGCTCGCGATCGACGCGCTGCGCGCCATGCCCGACCCCGAGCCCGTGGCGGTCGACCTGTGCACGGGCAGCGGCGCGATCGCCCTGGCGCTGGCCACCGAGGTGCCGCACGCGCGCGTGCACGCCGTCGAGAACTCCGTCGACGCGTTCATCTGGGCCAAGGAGAACGCCGCCCGCATCGGCGCGCCCAACCTGCGCCTCGTTTTCGACGACGCCACGCGGGCGCTGCCCGAGCTCGACGGCACGGTGGCCGTGCTCGTGACGAACCCGCCGTACGTGCCCGATGACGCCGTGCCGCGCGATCCCGAGGTGCGCCTGCACGACCCGGAGGCCGCGCTGTACGGCGGTCCGGACGGCCTCGACCTCGTGCGGGCGATCAGCCGGCGCGGCCTCGCGCTCGTGCGGCCGGGCGGATCGATCGTCATCGAGCACGGCGAGTGGCACGGCGAGCCGATCCGCGAGCTCCTCGCGGCCGACGGCTGGCGCGCCCCGGCCACCCACCCGGACCTCACGACCCGCGACCGCGCGACCACCGCGATCCGCCCCTGACGCGCCCACTCGCCCCGCGAACCCGCGCCCCCTCGCCGAGCCCGCGCCGGATCCCGGGCGGGTTCGCGGGTCGAGGGCGGGTTCGGCGGATGCGCGGGAAGTAGACTGAGCCCGCTATGTCCCCTGTCTTCGACTGCGCCGACGAGGCGCAGCTGCTCACCGGCATGCGCCAGGCGCGCCAGGCGATCGCGCGCGGGCAGGTCGTGGTCATCCCGACCGACACCGTGTACGGCGTGGCCGCCGACGCCTTCAGCCCCAGCGCCGTCGCCCGCCTGCTCAAGGCCAAGGGCCGCGGGCGTCAGCAGCCGCCGCCCGTGCTCGTCTCCGGCCGCGCCGCGCTCGCCGCGCTCGTGGAGTCGGTGCCCGCCGAGGTCGACGCGCTCGTCGAGCGCTTCTGGCCGGGCGGGCTCACGATCGTGCTGCCCGCGCAGCCCTCCCTCACGTGGGATCTCGGCGACACCGAGGGCACGGTCGCGGTGCGCATGCCGGATCACCGGATCGCGCTGGAGCTGCTGGAGGAGACCGGCCCGCTCGCGGTCTCGAGCGCCAACGTCACGAAGAAGCCCGCCGCCGTCACGGCCGGCGAGGCGCAGGACATGCTCGGCGAGTCCGTGGCCGTCTACCTCGACGCCGGCCCCAGCCGGACGGGCATCGCCTCCACGATCATCGACGCCACCTCGCTCGTCACCGCCACCGACCCGGCCGACCGCCGGGTGCGCGTGCTGCGCGAGGGCGCGGTCACGCGCGACGAGCTGCGCGAGGTGCTGGGCCACCTCCTGGCGCCTGCCGCCGACGACGAGCACGCACACGAGGCGCACGCGCACCACGGCCACGGCGCGCCCGAGGAGGCCCCCGCGCCGGGCGCGGCCACGGGCGATCCGCGCTCCGCCTTCGCGGCGGCGCTGCGCCGCAGCCAGGAGGCCGACGCCACCGGTGCGGCGGCGACCGAGCCGGCGACCGAGCCGGCGTCCGAGCAGGGGGACGGTCAGGGGAGCGCGTGAGGCAGTACGTCTTCACGCTCATCCTCACGGCCGCGCTCACCCTCGCGCTGGCCTGGGGGATCTGGCGACTCGCGCTGCGGTTCAAGCTGTACCCCGGCATCCGCGACCGCGACGTGCACACGGTGCCGACGCCGCGCCTGGGCGGCGTGGCGATGTTCATCGCGATGGTCGCCGCGATGCTCGTCTCGGCGGCGAACCCGTTCTTCGCGATCATCTGGGCCGATCCGCGCGTGATGTGGTCGATCCTCGCCGCGATGGGGCTGACGGTCATCGTGGGCGTGCTCGACGACCTCATCGACCTCGACTGGATGATCAAGCTCGCCGCGCAGTTCCTCGCGGCCGGCATCATCGCGGTCGGCGGCGGGCTGCAGATCTACGCGCTGCCGCTCGGCGACCTCTGGGTGGGATCGAGCTGGCTCAGCATCGCGCTGACGATGTTCGCGATCGTCGTCGTCATGAACGCCGTGAACTTCATCGACGGCCTCGACGGGCTCGTGGCCGGGGTGTGCCTCATCGCGAACACGGTCTTCTTCGTCTACTCCTACGTGCTCGTGCGCGACATCGGCGCGAGCACGTACTTCAACCTCGCCACGTTCCTCGCGGTCGTGCTCGTCGGGGCGTGCGCGGGGTTCCTGCCCATGAACTGGAACGGTGCGAAGCTGTTCATGGGCGACGGCGGCGCCCTCGTCCTCGGCCTCATGATGGCCACGAGCGCCATCGCGATCACGGGCGTGCTCGACCCCGCGATGTTCGTGCAGGACGAGTTCGGGCGCTCGCAGCTCGTCGGCGCGTTCCTGCCCATCCTGCTGCCGATCGTCGTCGTGATGCTGCCGCTGCTCGACTTCGGCCTGGCCATCATCCGACGCCTGCGCGCGGGCAAGTCGCCGTTCTCCGCCGACCGCCAGCACCTGCACCACCGCATGCTCGACATGGGGCACAGCGACCGCGACGCCGTGCTCATCTTCTATGCCTGGACCGGCATGGTCAGCCTCGCGGTGCTGCTGATGTACCTCGGCGCGCGCGAGGACTGGCCGGGGGAGTACTTGCCCGGCGTCGCCTTCGGCCTGCTCGGCGTGGCCGCGTGCCTCGTCGTCACCCTCACTCCCGGCCGGCGGCACGAGCCCGCCACCCATCCCGACGCACCCGACACCGTGAAGGCCTCCTGATGCCCCGCAAGACGATCTCCAGCAACCCCACCTTCCGCGCCGGACTCATCTGGACGTCGGTCGCCGGTCTCGTCGTCCTCGTGGGCGCCGCCGTCATCGGCCTGCTCGTCGACGGCCCGCAGGGGCTGTGGAGCGGCGTGCTGGGCGCCCTCATCGGCGCCCTGTTCCCGATCATCACGGTGGGCAGCCTGCTGTTCGGCAACCGCTGGTACGGCACGCCGCAGTTCCTGCCGATGTTCTTCGGCATCACGATGGGCGTGTTCCTCGTGAAGGTCGTCGTGTTCCTCATCGCGATCGCCGTCGTGATCGGCCTGCCCTGGGTGAACCTGCTCGTGTTCTACTTCGCCCTCGTGGCCGCCGCCGTCTCGTCGCTCGTCATCGACGTGGTCATCGTCACGCGCATGCGGATCTCGGGCGCGAGCGACGTCGCGCTGCCCGGCGACGACGACTGATCTCCAGCGCCGAGCGCGCGACTTCTACAACGCGTCAAAAGACGGCCCGAACTTTGATAGGGTGGAGTCGTCACCGTGGCTGGCGAGCGGCGCACAGCGCTGTGGTCCCGCGAATGACACCCCCACCACCGACTTACCCGCCCGGATCCCGTCTGGGCGAGAGGCTGGAGCCACTGAGTTGACTCAAGCGACGATGATCGTCCCGATGGCCGACGGCAACGTGTTCACCCCGCCGTCGATCAACGACTTCTTCCCGGACGCGATCCTCACCATCGGTGGCGTCGACATCATGACGCGCATCAACCTCGCGCAGATCATCGCGACCGCGGTCCTGGTGCTCCTGCTCGTGCTCGGCACGCGTCGCCTCACGGTGGTGCCCGGGCGCTTCCAGAGCGTCATGGAGCTCGGCTTCGGCTTCGTGCGCAAGAACATCGCGTACGAGCTGCTGGGCGAGAAGGACGGCAAGCGCTTCGTGCCGCTGCTGACCGCGATGTTCCTGACGATCCTGTTCATGAACCTCACGGGCATCGTCCCCGGCATCAACCTCGCGGGCACCTCGGTCATCGGCGCCCCGCTCGTGTTCGCCATCGTCGCGTACGTCGTGTTCATCTACGCCGGCATCAAGAAGCACGGCGGGTTCCGCTTCGTCAGGAACTCGCTGCTGCCCGGCGGCGTGCCGGTCTACCTCGCGCCGATGATCATCGTCATCGAGTTCATCTCGACGTTCATCGTGCGCCCGGTCTCGCTCACGCTGCGACTGCTCATGAACATGATGGTCGGGCACTTCATGCTGTCGCTGTTCTTCGCGGCGACGAACTTCTTCATCCTCAGCGGCACGTGGATGGCGGTGTTCTCGGTCGGCTCCGGAGCCATGGGGCTCGCGTTCATGCTGTTCGAGATGTTCGTCGCCTTCCTGCAGGCCTACGTCTTCACGATCCTCACCGCGGTGTACATCCAGCTGTCGCTCGCGGACGAGCACTGACGGTCAGTCAACCGGCTGATCGCCCTAAGAAAGGAAATATCCAGTGGACGCAACGACGGTTCTCGCCGCCATTGACGGAAACATCGCCACCGTGGGCTACGGCCTCGCGGCGATCGGTCCGGCCATCGGTCTGGGCATCCTCTTCGGCAAGGTCATCGAGTCGACGGCCCGCCAGCCCGAGCTCGCCGGCAAGTTCCAGCAGACCATGTGGATCGGTCTCGCCTTCATCGAGATCCTGGCGCTGATCGGCATCGTCACGCCGTTCATCTTCGCCGCGGTCTGATCCCCTTCCGCGACTTCACAGATAAGGAGACAGGATGCTGAACGCTCTTGTCACCGTCGCGGCCGAGGACGGTCACAGCGCGAACCCGCTCCTTCCGCACGGGTACGACATCGTCTGGTCGGCGATCTGCCTGGCGATCGTCCTCGTCGTCGTCATCTTCGTGGCGCTGCCGCGCCTGAACAAGGTGCTGGACGCGCGCGCCGAGGCCATCGAGGGCAACATCGAGAAGGCCGACGCCGCGCAGAAGGAAGCCGAGGCGGCGCTCGAGGAGTACACCAAGCAGCTCGCCGAGGCCCGCGTGCAGGCCGGCGAGATCCGCGAGGCGGCTCACGAGGACGCGAAGAAGATCGTCGCGGAGGCCAAGGCCACGGCCACGGCCGAGGCGGAGCGCATCGCGGCGTCCGCGCAGGCCCAGATCGAGGCCGAGCGCCAGGCGACCCTGATCTCGCTGCGCAGCGAGGTGGGCGGCATCGCCCTCGACCTCGCGGGCAACGTGATCGGCGAGACCCTGAGCGACGACGAGAAGGCGAAGTCGGTCGTCGACCGCTTCCTCGCCGATCTCGAGGCCTCGCAGGAGGCGGCGAAGTAATGGGCAGCGCGACCACTCAGGCGCTCGCGGCATCGACCGCCGTGCTCGACAAGCAGCGGATCGGCGCCGCCACGGCGCGCGATCTGTTCGCTGCCGCGCGCGCCGTGGCCTGCTCGCCGCAGCTGAGCGGCGCGCTCGCCGATCAGAACACGGCGGCCGAGGCGCGCGCGGCGCTCGTCGGCGCGGTGTTCGGCAAGCTGTCGGCCGGCGCCCGCAACGTCGTCACGGCCGCCGTGTCGCAGCGCTGGTCGAGCGCGAAGGACCTCGTCGCCGCGCTCGAGGAGCTCGCGATCCGTGCGGCCGCCAAGGCGGAGAAGACCGCCGACGTGGCCGGCGAGCTGTTCGGGGTCTCGCGCCTCATCGCGTCGAACCCCGAGCTCGAGCTCGCGCTCGGCAGCACCCTGGGCGACCCGGCCGCGAAGGCGGCCCTCGTCCAGAAGCTGCTGGCGGGCCAGGTGAGCGAGACGACGATCCTCATCGTGTCGGAGCTGGTGCGCGAGCTGCGCGGCCGCCGCGTGCGCGCGCTGCTCAACCACGTGATCCGCGTGATCGCCGGCCAGACCGGCCGCACGGTCGCCACCGTCACCACGGCACGTCCGCTCACGGACGAGCAGGCGGAGCGCCTGACGGCGAACCTCTCGCGCCGGTACGGCGGCCAGATCGCGATCAACCAGATCATCGACGCCGACGTGGTCGGCGGCATCCGCGTGCAGATCGCCGACGACATCATCGACGGCAGCATCTCCGCGCGACTCACCGACCTGCGCCAGAGACTGGCCGGCTGACACCGACTTCCCGCCCCGGCGGAGACTTCGGGACCCGAGGGTCCCACCGAACGAAGGAAGACAATGGCAGACATCACCATCAGCCCCGACGTCATCCGTGACGCGCTGAAGGACTTCGCCGCCGCATACGAGCCCAGCGGCTCGGCTGCGACCGAGGTCGGCACCGTCGTCGACGCGGCCGACGGCATCGCGCACGTGGAGGGCCTGCCCGGCGTGATGGCGAACGAGCTCATCCGCTTCGAGGACGGCACCCTCGGCCTCGCGCAGAACCTCGACGAGCACACGATCGGCGCCGTCGTGCTGGGCGAGTTCGCGGGCATCGAGGAGGGCCAGCAGGTCACCCGCACCGGTCGCGTGCTCTCCGTGCCGGTGGGCGAGGGCTACCTCGGCCGCGTGGTCGACCCGCTCGGCACGCCGATCGACGGCCTCGGCGAGATCACGGGCCTCGAGGGCGAGCGCGAGCTCGAGCTCCAGGCCGCCGGCGTCATGCAGCGCAAGTCGGTGCACGAGCCGATGCAGACGGGCATCAAGGCGATCGACGCCATGATCCCGATCGGCCGCGGCCAGCGCCAGCTGATCATCGGCGACCGCCAGACGGGCAAGACCGCCATCGCGATCGACACGATCATCAACCAGAAGGCCAACTGGGAGTCGGGCGACCCGACCAAGCAGGTCCGCTGCATCTACGTCGCGATCGGCCAGAAGGGCTCGACGATCGCCTCGGTGAAGGGCGCGCTCGAGGAGGCCGGCGCGATGGAGTACACCACCATCGTCGCCGCCCCCGCCTCGGACCCCGCCGGCTTCAAGTACCTCGCGCCGTACACCGGATCGGCCATCGGCCAGCACTGGATGTACCAGGGCAAGCACGTGCTGATCGTCTTCGACGACCTGTCGAAGCAGGCCGAGGCCTACCGCGCCGTGTCGCTCTTGCTGCGCCGCCCGCCGGGCCGCGAGGCCTACCCCGGTGACGTGTTCTACCTGCACTCGCGCCTGCTCGAGCGCTGCGCGAAGCTGTCGGACGAGCTGGGCGCCGGTTCGATGACGGGTCTGCCGATCATCGAGACGAAGGCCAACGACGTGTCGGCCTACATCCCGACCAACGTGATCTCGATCACCGACGGCCAGATCTTCCTGCAGTCCGACCTCTTCAACGCGAACCAGCGTCCCGCGGTCGACGTGGGCATCTCGGTCTCGCGCGTCGGCGGCGACGCGCAGCTCAAGCACATCAAGTCGGTCTCCGGCACGCTCAAGCTCGAGCTGGCCCAGTACCGCTCGCTCGAGGCGTTCGCGATGTTCGCGTCGGACCTCGACGCCGCCTCGCGTCGTCAGCTCGACCGCGGTGCGCGCCTGACCGAGCTGCTCAAGCAGCCGCAGTACTCGCCGTACCCCGTCGAGGAGCAGGTCGTCTCGATCTGGGCCGGTACGAACGGCAAGCTCGACACCATCCCGGTGGAGGACGTGCTGCGCTTCGAGCGCCAGCTGCTCGACCACGTGCGCCGCAACACGGGCATCATCGACGCCCTCAAGGCGACGGGCAAGCTCGAGGACGAGACGAAGGCCGAGCTCGAGAAGGTCGTCGACGAGTTCGTGCTCGAGTTCCAGTCCGGCAAAGGCGTGAACATCGCGGCCCCCGGCCACGAGGAGTACGACGCCGCCTCGCAGCAGGACGTGGGCCAGGAGCAGATCGTCAAGGGCCGCAAGGCGTAACGCCTTCCGGAGAAGACGCATATGGGCGCACAACTCAGGGAGTACAAGCAGAAGATCGCTTCTGCTCAGACGACCAAGAAGATCACGAAGGCGATGGAGCTCATCGCGGCTTCGCGGATCCAGAAGGCGATGGCGCGCGTGCGCGCGTCGTCGCCCTTCTCCCGCGCGGTCACGAGCGCCGTGTCGGCCGTCGCCACGCACAGCGACGTCGACCACGTGCTCACGCGCGAGCCGGAGACGATCACGCGTTCGGCGATCCTGCTGCTGACGAGCGACCGCGGCCTCGCGGGCGCCTTCAACTCGCAGGTGATCCGCGAGGCGCTGGAGCTGGCCGAGCTGCTGCGCTCGGAGGGCAAGGAGGTCGTCTTCTACCTCTTCGGCCGCAAGGCGGTCGGCTACTTCCAGTTCCGCCAGATCGCCAGTGCGCAGCAGTGGACGGGCGACGCGGACACGCCGCAGTTCGCCTCGGCCGAGGAGATCGCGCAGGCGCTGCTCGACGCGTACCTGCTCGACGAGTCGGAGGGCGGCGTCGACGAGATCCACGTCGTGTACAACCGCTTCGTCAGCATGATGACGCAGACGCCCGAGTCGGTCCGCCTGCTGCCGCTGCACGTGGTCGACGCCGATGAGGCGGCGGTGCCCACGGAGGCCGAGGTCTCGCCGCTGTACGAGTTCGAGCCCGAGCCAGACGTGGTGCTCGACAAGCTGCTGCCGCTGTACATCCAGAGCCGCATCTTCAACGCGCTGCTGCAGTCGGCCGCCGCCAAGCAGGCCGCCACGCAGAAGGCGATGAAGTCGGCGAGCGACAACGCCGACAAGCTCATCACCGATTACACCCGCCTGCGCAACAACGCGCGCCAGGCCGAGATCACGCAGCAGATCGCCGAGATCGTCGGCGGCGCCGACGCGCTGGCCTCCTGATCGCGACATCCGCCTACTCGCGACATTGACTCCAAGAAGGAAGAGACAACATGACCTCCACCGCCACGGCTGAGACCAGCACCGCGGTCGTCGGGCGCGTCGTTCGCGTCACGGGGCCGGTCGTCGACATCGAGTTCCCGCACGACTCGATCCCCGACATGTACAGCGCCCTCAAGACGACGATCACGATCGGCGAGCAGTCGACCGAGATCACGCTCGAGGTCGCACAGCACCTGGGCGACGACGTCGTGCGCGCCATCTCGCTGAAGCCGACGGACGGCATGGTCCGCGGCCAGGAGGTGCGCGACACGGGCGCCCCCATCTCGGTGCCGGTCGGCGACATCACCAAGGGCAAGGTGTTCGACGTCACGGGCAACGTGCTCAACCTCGAGGAGGGCGAGACGTTCGAGGTCACCGAGCGCTGGCCCATCCACCGCAAGGCGCCGAACTTCGACCAGCTCGAGTCGAAGACGCAGATGTTCGAGACGGGCATCAAGTCGATCGACCTCCTCACCCCGTACGTGCAGGGCGGCAAGATCGGCCTCTTCGGCGGTGCGGGCGTCGGCAAGACCGTCCTCATCCAGGAGATGATCCAGCGCGTCGCCCAGGACCACGGCGGCGTGTCGGTGTTCGCCGGCGTCGGCGAGCGCACCCGTGAGGGCAACGACCTCATCCACGAGATGGAGGACGCGGGCGTCTTCGACAAGACCGCCCTCGTCTTCGGCCAGATGGACGAGCCGCCGGGGACGCGTCTGCGCGTCGCCCTCTCGGCCCTGACGATGGCCGAGTACTTCCGCGACGTGCAGCAGCAGGACGTGCTGCTGTTCATCGACAACATCTTCCGCTTCACGCAGGCGGGCTCCGAGGTGTCGACCCTGCTGGGCCGCATGCCCTCGGCCGTGGGCTACCAGCCCAACCTCGCCGACGAGATGGGTGTGCTCCAGGAGCGCATCACCTCGACGCGCGGTCACTCGATCACCTCGATGCAGGCGATCTACGTGCCGGCCGACGACTACACCGACCCGGCCCCGGCCACGACGTTCGCGCACCTCGACGCGACGACCGAGCTCTCGCGCGAGATCGCGTCGAAGGGTCTGTACCCCGCCATCGACCCGCTCACCTCGACGAGCCGGATCATGGACCCCCGCTACCTCGGCGAGGACCACTACCGCGTCGCGACGGCCGTGAAGCAGATCCTGCAGAAGAACAAGGAGCTGCAGGAGATCATCGCGATCCTCGGTGTCGACGAGCTCTCGGAGGAGGACAAGATCGTCGTCGCCCGCGCGCGCCGCATCCAGCAGTTCCTCTCGCAGAACACCTACATGGCGAAGAAGTTCACGGGCGTCGAGGGATCGACCGTGCCGCTCAAGGAGACCATCGAGTCGTTCGACGCGATCGTCAAGGGCGAGTTCGACCACGTGGCCGAGCAGGCCTTCTTCAACGTCGGTGGCATCAGCGACGTCGAGGCCAAGTGGGCGCAGATCCAGAAGGAGAACGGCTGATCATGGCCCTTCAGGTCAGCCTGGTCTCCGCCGAGGCGGAGGTCTGGACGGGCGAGGCGAAGCTCGTGGTCACGACGACCACCGAGGGCCAGATCGGCTTCATGACCGGTCACGAGCCCGTGCTCGCCATCCTCGGCGACGGCCCGGTCCGCATCACGCAGGCCGACGACACGGTCGTCGAGGCGTCCGCTCGAGACGGCTTCGTCTCGGTGGAGTCCGACCGGGTGACGATCGTCGCGGGTCACGCGGCGCTCGCGTCCTGACCACGATCCTGCTGCCCCCTTCGGAGACGAAGCGGGCAGGCGGATCGGGTGAGCCGCTCGCTCTCGACGGCCTCGCACTGCCGGTGCTCGCACCGCAGCGCGAGGCCGTCGCGGCGTCTCTGGTCGCCCTCTCCGCGCGTCCGGACGAGGCCGCGCGTGTGCTGAAGCTCTCGCCGCGTCAGCTCGGCGCGATCGACGACAACGCGGCGCTGCGCACGGCGCACACGATGCCCGCTGTCGACCGCTACACGGGCGTGCTGTTCGACGCGCTCGATGCGCCGTCGCTGGACGAGGCGGCGCGCGCCTGGCTGGGGGAGCACGCGCTCATCCACACCGCGCCCTTCGGGCCCGTCGGCGCGCTCGACCCGATCCCGGCGTACCGGCTCGCGGCGGGCGCGTCGCTGCCCGGCCTGCCGCCGCTGCGCCGGCTCTGGGCCGAGGCGACCACCGCGGCGCTGGCCGGCGTCGCGCCGCTCGTCATCGATCTGCGCTCGGAGGCCTACGCCGCATTCGGTCCCGTGCCGACGTCGGTGCCGTCGACGTACATCCGCGTCGTGACGGAGGGCCCGGATGGCGCCGTGCGCGCCCTGAACCACTTCAATAAGAAGGCCAAGGGCGAGCTGACCCGCCGGCTCGCGCTCGCGCGGCCCGTTCTCGCCGCGCCCGAGGAGCTGGTCGCCTGGGGCCGCGAGGCCGGGCTCGTGCTGCGCCCCGCCGCGCGGCACGGCGAGATCGAGCTGGTCGTCTGAGCCCGCCGCGCCGTTCGTCGGGGTTTCCCGCCTATCGGCGCCGCCCGGCGCCTGGGTAGGGTGGGGCGCGGTGCCGTGATGCGTGGCGCCGTCGCCCCGTCGCCCCGTCAGAGGAGGATGCCGATGAGTCCCTACGACGACTTCGGAACGTTCTACGCCGCCGCAGCTCTCGTGTTCAGCGCCGTCGCCATCGTGGGTGGCGTGTTCGGCTACCTGCTGTGGTCGTGGTTCGCCATGAAGCTGTTCCAGAAGGCGGGCGTGCAGGGCGATTGGCGCGCCTGGGTGCCGGTCTACAGCCAGATGATCTTCCTCAAGCTCGGCGACATCAACCCCTGGCTGTTCCTGTTCAACTTCGCGTGGATCGTGCCGTTCGTGGGGCAGATCCTGGGCGGGATTGCCAGCTTCGGCGTCACCGTGCTGCTGTTCATGGCCGCGTACCGGATCGGGGTGAAGCTGGGCAAGGATCCCGCGTTCACGGCGCTGTTCCTCCTCGCGCCGATCTGGCTCGGCATCGTGGCCTTCGACAGCTCGCGCTGGAACCCCCATGTGCCGCCCGCGCCGTGGTCGGGCGCCGGATTCTTCCGCGACGCCACGCGGTGGGAGGGCGTTCCCGCGCAGGTCGCCGGCGGCCAGCCCGGCTACGCCGCGGGCGGGTACGCGCCCGGTGGGTACGGGGCCGGTGCCGGCTACCCCTCGGCGCCGAGCGGCTCCGCGCCTGGGTACCCCGACGCGCCGCCCGCGCCGCCGTCCGGCCTCACGCCGCCGCCCCCGCCGTACGGCGCGATGCCGCCCGCGACGCAGCCGCCGTCGGAGCCGCCGGCCCCGCCCACGCAGCCGCCGACGCAGCCGCCGGCTCCGCCCACGCAGCCGCCGGCCTGATCCCGCCGCCCTCGGCCTGCTCCGCCGCCGCGGTCCGCGATCCGGCCGCGGTCGGCGATCCGCCGCGGTCCGCGATCCGGCCGGGTGGCGGTCCCGGGATCCCGCCGAGACGACGGCGCGGAACGGGCTCGGCCGGATTGCGCCATGGGTCCTCCTGCCCATGCGGCGCGCGGGGGTGGGGGTCGCCGCGCGACTATGATGTGAACAACGACGTCGCCACGCCCGCAGGGGATCCCAACCGAGCGGGGTCGACCGATTCAGGAGGCCGATTCGTGCCCGACGCCACCATCACGGCACAGTCGCAGACGGTGCCGCTGCCGAGCGGACCCTCGGTGCTGCTCACGTGGGCCGGCACGACGCACCGCGGCCGCAAGCGCGAGGCGAATCAGGACGCGATCCTCATGTCGTGCCCGCTGTTCGTCGTCGCGGACGGCATGGGCGGTCACATCGGCGGCGAGATCGCGAGCGCGCGCACGGTGGCCCGCCTGGGCGACATGGCCGGTGCCGGCGAGGTCACGACGGGCGGCATCGAATCCGCCCTCGACGCGGCCGTGCGCGACATCGCCGACCATCCGGAGACGACCGACGACGGCACCGGCACGACGGTCACGGGGCTCTACCTCGACGCCGATGCCGAGCAGCCGTCGTGGGTCGTGCTGAACATCGGCGACTCGCGCGTCTACCTGATGCGCGACGAGGCGCTCGTGCAGGTGACGACCGACCACTCGCTGGTGCAGGAGCTCGTGCAGGCCGGTCGCCTCAGCCCGGAGGAGGCCGAGAGCCACCCGTACGGCAACGTCATCACGCGCGCCGTGGGGCCGACGGAGAGCGTCGTGCCCGACTACGTGCGCGTCGACGTGGTCGACGGCGACCGCTTCGTCGTGTGCTCCGACGGGCTCACGAAGGAGCTCACCGACTACGGCATCCTCCACTTCCTGCGCGAGAACGCCGATCCGGCCGCCGCGGTCGAGGCGATGCTCGCCGCGGCGCTGGAGAACGGCGGACGCGACAACGTGTCGATCGTCATCGTGGATGTGGCGATCGAGGGCGGCGCGGCGGACGAGGACGAGCCGAGCGCGGCGGCGGATCAGCGCGCCGCGGATGCCGGCGATGCCGCCGCGGACGACGCCGAGCCCGCGGTGGACGACGGTGAGCCCGGCGCCGATGACGGCGCGGATCCGACCCGTGGCGCCGACGCGTCCGGGAGGGCCCGGAGCGGTAGAGCCCGGCGACCGGAAGCGGGTCGCGGTATCGCTGGCGCGGTACCGTCCGAGAGGAGATCCCGGTTCGGGAGGACGGACTCCGGCGGCCCGGTCCTCGGGAACGGGGTTCTCCTCGTGAACCGGGGAATCCGCCGGCGGTGAGGCGCTGATCCGGGTCCGGGCGGGCGGAGCGGGCCCCGCACGGTCGTCCCACCGCCCACCGGTCGCTCGTGAGGAGATCCCGGTTCGGGAGGACGGATTCCGGCGGTCCGGTCCTCGGGAACGGGGTTCTCCTCGTGAACCGGAGGCGCGCCGCCGCGCCCCGGCTCGCTCACAGCGGCCCCGAGGTAGGCGATCCCTCCACAGATCCCCGCGCGGTGCCCCGGCGGTCGCGACGATCGGCTGGGCTGGGTCCATGACAGACGCGCCCGCCGCCCCGCCGATCGTGCTGCCGACGCCCTCCGAGCCGACGCGCCGCGGCCCGCTGCCGCTCGTCGCGTCGGTCGTCCCCGTCATCGGTGCCGTCGTGATGTGGCTCATCACGGGCTCACTGATCATGCTGTGCTTCGCCGCCCTCGGGCCGCTCATGGCCATCGCCTCGCTGGCGGACGGCGCGCGGGGGCGCCGCAGGGATCGTCGCGCGGCGGCACGGGAGCTGGGCGAGGCGTGCGACCGCGCCGAGGCCGAGATCGAGCGTCGTCACGGGGCGGAGCGTGCGGCACTGGAGCGCTCGCGGCCCGACGCCGCGGGGCTGGTGGGGGAGAGGGCGACGTGGGCGCGCGGCCCGCACGAGCTCGTCGTCGGCCGCGGGCGCGTCGTCGGGACCACGCGCGTGACCGGCGGCGAGGGCGAACGGGCCGAGCGGCTGCGGGAGCGCGCATCCTGGATCGACGACGCCCCCGTGACGGTCCCGGCCCGCGGCGGGCTGTGCGTGCAGGGCGAACCAGTCGCGGCGCGCGCCGTCGCCCGCGCGATGCTGATGCAGCTGTGCCTGCGCGCGGCCCCGCAGGACCTCGCGGTCGTCGCCGTGCCCGCTCACGAGGAGGAGCCGCTGGCGGAGCTGCCGCATCTGCGCTCCGGCGCGGCGCTGAGCGCGGCGCTGTCGTGGGGAGCCGCGGCCCCGGGCGGCGCCGACATCCTCGTCGCCGCCGTGGCGCCCGGCGACCCGGTGCCCGCGGGGTGCGCGCGCGTGCTCGAGCTCGATCCGCACCAGCCCCTGCGGGCACGGCTGCACGGCGTGCAGGGCGAGGCGCAGGAGCTGACCGTCGAGGCGCTCTCCGCCGCGCAGGCGCGATCGCTCGCACGACGCATGGCGGGGCTCGTGCGGGGCGGCGTGCCCGGCCCTCTCGCGCTCGCGGAGCTTCCCGATCCGCCCTCCGCCGGCCCCGGTCTCGCCGCCGCCATCGGACGGACCGCGGGCGGCGATGTCGTGGTCGATCTGGTGGGCGACGGGCCGCATGCGGTGGTCGTGGGGATGACGGGGACGGGCAAGAGCGAGCTGCTCACGACCTGGGTCACGTCGCTCGCGCGCCGGCTCGGCCCCGATCGCGTCACCTTCCTGCTGGCCGACTTCAAGGGCGGCACGGCGTTCGAATCGCTGAGCGGGCTTCCGCATGTCGCCGGCGTGGTCACCGACCTCGACGGCACGGGCGCGCGCCGGGCCGTCGAGAGCCTGCGTGCGGAGCTGCGGCGCCGGGAGGCGGCCCTCGCCGGCGCCGGTGCGAGGGACATCGCCGACCCCCGCGTGGCGATGCCGCGCCTCGTCATCGTCGTCGACGAGTTCGCGGCGCTGCTGCAGGACCACGCCGACCTGCACGCCGTCTTCATCGACATCGCGGCGCGGGGGCGTGCGCTCGGCATGCACCTCGTGCTCGGCACCCAGCGCGCCGCGGGCGTGCTCCGCGAGGCGCTGCTGGCGAACTGTCCGCTGCGGATCGCGCTGCGCGTCGCCGACGCCGCCGACAGCCGGCTCATCGTCGGCACCGACGCCGCGGCGTCGCTGCCCGGAGACGCCGGATCCCGCGGCGTGGCGCTCGTGCGCAGGGCCGGCGACACCGCGCCGCTCGTGTGCCGGATCGCGCGGACGGAGCTCTCCGATCTCTCCCGGGTGGCGCCGGCCGCAGCGGTGCCCGATGCGCCATGGCTGCCGCCGCTGCCGGTCCTGGTGACGCTTCCCGAGCTGCGCGACCGCGCCGGGGCCGAGCAGGGCATCCTGCTCGGGCTGGCCGACGAACCGGAGCACCAGCGGCAGGTGCCCGTGCTCCTCCGCATCGGCACGGATCGCGGGCTGGCGATCCTCGGCGGCGCGGGATCGGGACGCACGGCCGCCGTCCGGCTCATCGCCGCGCAGGCCGAGTCGTCGGGGGCCGGAGCTCTCGTCGTGCCGGCCGATCCGGAGGGCGCGTGGGACGCCCTCGCGTCCGCACCCCGCCCGGCACCGGGAGTGATCGCGATCGACGACCTCGACGCGCTCGTCGCGCGTTTCCCCGCCGATTACGCGGCGGAGCTGCTGGCCAGGGTGGAGGCGCTCGCCCGCGACGCCGGTGCTCTCGGAACGACGCTCGTGTGCTCGGCGGCCCGGGCGGTGGGGCCGGTCGCGCGCGTGCTCGATCTGATGCCGCGTCGCGTGCTGCTGCGCGTGCCCTCGCGCGCGGAGCACGTCGCCGCGGGAGGCGATGCCTCGACCTTCGACGCGTCCCGCCCTCCGGGGCGCGCCGTGATCGACGGGCGCGAGACGCAGCTCGCATGGCCTGGGCCGGTCGTGGCTGTTCCGGAGCAGGCGCACGCCGAGGAGGTGTGGCGCCCGGAGGCCGCCGCGACGGCCGTCGTGCTGCGTGGCGCGGTGGGGGGAGCGGCGCGCATGGCCGAGACGTGGGGGCGTCGGGTGCGCGTGGTCGTGCTGGACGGGCTCGACCCGGGCGTGCGCCTCGCGGAGCTGGCCGCCGGCGCGGAGCGCGTCGTGATCGCCGGCGACGCGGAGTCGTGGATGCGGCACGCAGCCCTGCTGCGCGAGGTGCGTGCGCGTGGCCAGCTGGTCATCGCCGCCGAGTGCGCCTCGGAGCTGCGCACGATGGCGGGGGAGAGGGAGCTGCCGCCCTATGCGAGGCCGCGGGCGTCCCGCGCCTGGGTGGCCGGCGACGGGCTCGCGCCCCGGCGCGTGGTGCTGCCGTGACAGGCGGCGCCGGGACGCGCCCGCGGCCGGGTGGTGACGCCCCGACAGCCGAGGCGCACGACGCGCCCCGCGCCGGCAGGCCGCCCGGCGCGGGTGGCGGAGCTCGCTGCGCTCCCGTGCGGATGGCGGAGCTCGCTGCGCGGCTGGCGCGGGGCCCGCCGAGGGTCAGACCGTCGGGCGTACGCGCCCGACCTCGCGCCCTCCGCCGAGCACGGCGAACAGCGGGTGCGTGGCCAGCATGTCGGCGACCTCGGTGGCGGGGAGCGCGCCGGCCTGCGCGAGCAGCGAGAGCGCGATCGCGGCCGTGGCGCGGCCGCCGCCGTCGAGCACCTTCACCGCGACGGTCGTGCCGTCGGGGGCGACCATCACCTGGACCGCCTCGGCGCCGAACTTCGAGAAGACGCCGAAGCGCTCGATGGCGACGCTGTCGGGCAGCTCCGGCCCGGCGATGGCCCACGGGTTCTCGCGCACGGCCCGCACGAGCGCGCCGGCGACACGGTGCAGGGCGAACGGCGACCGCTCGGACGATGTGCCGATCCGCTGGATGCCGCGCGCGAGCGCGGACAGGGGCAGGGCGTGCACGGGGGCGCCGCAGCCGTCGATGACGGTCGCCGACACCTTCACGCCGCACAGCCGCTCCACGACGTCGCGGATGTGGGTCTGCAGCGGGTGAGCGGGGTCGAGATAGGAGGCGGTGTCCCAGCCGGTGGCCACGCACGCCGCGAGCATGGCGGCGTGCTTGCCCGAGCAGTTCATGCGGATGCGCGCCTTGGCCCCGTGGTCGCGTACGAGCTCGTCCCGCGTGGCCTGATCGCCGGGCCAGGCCGCGGGGCAGCCCAGGTGATCCTCGTTCAGGCCCGACGCGGCGAGCATGCCGCGGACGACCTCCGCGTGGCGATCGGTGCCGCTGTGGCTCGCGGTCGCGAGCGCGAGCTGCTCGCCCTCGAACGCCGCCCCGGCGGTGATGCTCGCAACGGCCTGGAACGGCTTGAGCGACGAACGCGGCAGCACGAGCGCCTCGGCGTCGCCGAGTGTGCGGAGCGTCTCGCCGTCGGGAGACAGCACGATCGCGGCTCCCGCGTGGCGGGACTCGACGAAGCCGCCTCGATCGGCCACGGCGAGTTCGACGGACTCGGTCACGGAGAGCGTCTCGGGCATGCCCTCCAGCCTAGGGCGTGTCTGACAATCGACGCCGTCGCGAGCATGGCCGGGCGTGCGTGGCTCGCAAGACCGAGGAGGGAGGCGATGCCGAAGCATCGTCGACCGAAGAGGGCGCAGCGAGACGCGTGCGAACGGCCAGCGCAGTAGGCGAGAGATTGTCAGACGCGACCTCGTTCGCGCGCTGTGTGTGCCGTGTGTGCCGTGGGCGCCTCGGGGGCGCACACGGCCAGCGGATCGGGCAGACTGGCGGCATGGCAGGAGAGCACCGCTACGCGCTGACGGCGACCTGGACGGGCAACCGCGGCAGCGGCACGTCGGGCTACCGCGACTACGACCGCGACGTGGAGCTGGAGGTGGCGGGCAAGCCGCGGCTGCTCGGCTCGGCCGATCGCCCCTTCCGCGGCGACCCGGAGCGGTGGAACCCGGAGGATCTCCTCCTGGCGGCCCTGAGCCAGTGCCATCTGCTGTCGTACCTGCACGCGTGCGTCGTGCGCGGCGTCGTCGTGGTCTCGTACACCGACGAGGCCACGGGCGTCATGCGTCAGGAGGGCAACGGCGGCCGGTTCGAGAGCGTCACGCTGCACCCGCGCGTCACCGTCGCCGACCCGTCGATGATCGACGACGCCCTCGCGGCCCATCGCGACGCGAACGAATGGTGCTTCATCGCGAGCTCCGTCAACTTCCCCGTCGGGCACGAGCCCGTGGTCGAGGTCGCGGCACCGTAGCGCCGTAGCGGTGCCGACGTGCGCTCAGCGCCGCTCGTGCGGCAGTGCGCGCTTGAGCTTCTCGATCGGCGTCTGCGCGGGCAGCTCGTTGTAGGTGCCGGCGAGCTCCTGGCCGGAGAGCGCGTGGATCGCCGCCATGATCTCGTCGGTGGCCGTTCGCCGCGCGCGACCCGACGTGGCAGGGCCGTGGTGCGACAGATCCAGAGGCGCTCCGAACCGCACGACCACGCGCTCCTTGAGCGAGGGCATCTTGGCGCCGACCGGCATGACCTTGTCGGTGCCGATCAGCCCGATGGGCACGACCGGCGCGCCCGTCTCGAGCGCGAGGAACGCCACGCCGGTGCGCCCCTTGTACAGCCGGCCGTCGCGCGACCTCGTGCCCTCGGGGTGCAGGGCCACCGCCGCGCCGGAGGCGAGGATCTGGCGCTGCCGCTCCAGCGCGTCCAGGGCGGCCTGCCCGGCGCCGCGATCGACGGGCACCGCGCCGACGGCGGTGAAGAACGACCTCGAGAACCAGCCCTTCAGCCCCTTGCCCGTGAAGTAGTCGGACTTCGCCAGGAAGTGCACGGGGCGCGGCGCGGCGGCGACCGGGATCGCGATCGAGTCGATGAACGACAGATGGTTGCTCGCGAAGATCACGGGCCCGGTGGGCGGGATGTTCTCCCGGCCCTCGACGCGCGGCCGGTAGATCGCGCGGGCCAGCGGCGCCACGGCGACCCGCCCGAAGGTGTAGAGCGCGCTCGGCTGCAGGGGCGTGGCCACGCCGTCGGGATTGCCGTCGGAGGTCATCCCCTCAGCCTACCGAGCCGGGATTCCCGTCCCGGAATGCGCGGCGCGTCCCGATTCCGCCCGGCGTTGTCAGCCGACGCGTCGCGAAGATGCGCAAGGATGGGGGCGTCCCCGAACGAAGAGGTGCTTCCCGTGCGACGTCGATCCGCTGTCCTGCTCTCCACCACCGTGCTCGCGGTCCTGGCCCTCGCCGGCTGCTCGAGCCCCGCGGAGCCGGACGCCGAGCCCACGGGCACGCCCGCCGACCTCTGCGCCGCGGCCGCCGATTCCGGCCCCGTCGTCGAGAGCCTCAGCGTCTCGGACGGCGCGCCCGAGGACGGCGCGGTCCCCGTCGAGTTCGAGACGCCGCTCGAGGTCGCGGACTTCGAGCGCGAGGTGGTCGTCGAGGGCGACGGCGACCCGATCGAGTCCGGCCAGTTCCTGGATGTCGCGCTCACCGCGTACAACGCAGAGACCGGCGAGCTGTTCGGCACCGCCGGCTTCGCGCCGGGAGAGCAGCTGCCGCAGCAGATCTCGCCCGAGAGCACGCTCGGCCTCGTGCTCGGCTGCGCGCCGGTCGGCTCGCGCATCGCCGCGGTCTTCCCCGCCTCCGAGGCCTCGCCGACCGCGCTGGTGTACACCTTCGACATCCTCGGCGTGACCCCGACCGCCGCGTGGGGCGAGGCGCAGGAGCCCGTCGACGGCATGCCCGAGGTCGAGCTCGACGACGACGGCGCCCCGACGGTGACCCTGCCCGACGACCTCGAGACCCCGGAGACCACCCAGCTGGCCACGCTCAAGCAGGGCGACGGCATCGAGGTGCAGGACGGCGACCAGGTGCTCGTGCAGTACCGCGGCGTGCGCGGCTCCACCGGCGAGGAGTTCGACTCCAGCTGGTCGGGCGGCGCCCCCGCCCAGTTCGGCACGGGTCAGGTGATCCCCGGCTTCACCAAGGCGCTCGTCGGCCACACCGTCGGCTCGCAGGTGATCGCCGTCATCCCGCCCGCCGAGGGCTACGGCGAGGGCGAGATCAACGAGGAGGACCTGACGGGCGAGACGCTGATCTTCGTCGTCGACATCCTCGCGACGCAGCACACCCCGGCCGCGCCGGCGGAGTGAGCCCGGCGATGCGCCGCGTCGTCATCCTCGGATCCACCGGATCGATCGGCACCCAGGCCCTCGACGTCATCCGCGCGAACCCCGAGCGGTTCGAGGTCGTCGGCCTCGCGGCGGGCCGCAGCGCCGACGCGCTGCGCGCCCAGGCGGAGGAGTTCGGCGTGGCGCACACGGCGCTGGGCGCGGACGACGCCACCCGGCTCGTGCGCGAGGTCGAGTCCGACGTCGTGCTCAACGGCATCACCGGATCCGTGGGGCTCGCGCCCACGCTCGCCGCGCTGGAGGAGGGCCGCACGCTGGCCCTCGCGAACAAGGAGTCGCTCATCGTGGGCGGCCCGCTCGTGAAGGAGCGCGCGGCGCCCGGTCAGATCGTGCCCGTCGACTCCGAGCACTCCGCGATCGCGCAGGCGCTGCGATCCGGCACGGCCGACGAGGTGCGCCGGCTGGTGCTCACCGCGTCGGGCGGACCGTTCCGAGGCCGCACCCGCGCGGAGCTGACCGGCGTCACGCCCGCCCAGGCGCTCGCGCACCCCACGTGGGACATGGGCCGCGTGGTCACGACGAACTCGGCGACGCTCGTCAACAAGGGCCTCGAGGTCATCGAGGCGCACCTGCTCTTCGACGTGCCGTTCGCGCGGATCGACGTGGTCGTGCACCCGCAGTCGATCATCCACTCGATGGTCGAGTTCATCGACGGCTCGACGATCGCGCAGGCCTCGCCGCCCGACATGCGGCTGCCGATCGCGCTCGGCCTGGGCTGGCCGCACCGCGTGCCCGGCGTCGGCGCGCCGATCGACTGGACCACGGCGGCGAGCTGGACGTTCGAGCCGCTGGACGGCGACGTCTTCCCGGCTGTCGCGCTCGCCAAGCGCGTGGGCGAGGCCGGGGCGACCTACCCCGCGGTGTTCAACGCCGCCAACGAGCAGGCCGTCGACGCGTTCCACGAGGGTCGGCTGCCGTTCCTCGGGATCGTCGACACTGTGACGCGCGTCGTCGAGGCACACGAGCCACCCGCCGAGCTGACGCTCGACACGCTCGCGGCAGCGGAGCGGTGGGCCCGCCAGGAGGCGGACCGCGCTGTTCTTTCTTGAATCTGCGCTGTTCTTTTCAGAAGCGTCTGCGCCGCTCGGGCACCCGCTGCGCGGGTGCCGCTCGCGTGCTCGCGCCGGCGCTCGCGCGCCGGCGAGGCGGCGCTTCG
>NZ_JBSFPT010000034.1:0-23126 GCF_053588335.1 Microbacterium sp. NPDC003461
TCAGCCGACGAGGTTATTTGGCATTTGACAAGTGCACGCTGTTGAGTTCTCAAGGATCGGACGCACCCAGCCCTGCAGGTCCCCCTGCAGCCCTCAGGGGCAACTTCACTATCTTATCCCACTCCGCCCGGCTGTCAAACCGACACGCCGTGTCGCTCGACTGCCTCTCGGGAGTGAGATCTCCCATCCTAGGTCGCGAGACCGGATGACTCAAGGCCATCTGTTCGGGTGGGAGTGTCGCCTGCTTGGGGTGGGAGCCTTCCGGCTCAACCTCACCGCTTGGCGGCGACAAGGGAATACATTACGCGGATCCCCGGGAGCGGGCAAATCGGGGCGCCCCGACGGCGTGTCGCCCGCGACCGCGCGGGTCAGGCGCGCACGAAGACGCCGGCGAGCGCCTTCTTGCCGCGGCGCAGCACCGACACTCCCCCGGGCAGCCGGCCCGGCACGGTCGTGTCCTCGGTCTCGACCTTGACCCCGTCGATCGAGACGCCGCCCTGCGCGATGGCGCGCCGCCCCTCGGACAGCGACGCGACGAGTCCCGTCTCGACGAGCGCCTGCAGCACCGGCGTCCCCGCCGGGACCGTCGCGTTCGGCAGCTCGCTCAGCGCCGACGCGAGCGTGCTCGCATCCAGCGCGGTCAGGTCGCCCCTGCCGAACAGCGCCTCCGACGCGGCGATCGCCTTCGCCGCAGCATCGGCACCGTGCACGGTCGTCGTCACCTCGAGGGCGAGGCGCTTCTGGGCGGCGCGGCGGAAGGGTTCTGCCTCGACCTGCGCGGCCAGCTCCTCGATCTCGGCGCGCGTGAGGAACGTGAAGACCTTGAGCAGCGTCACGACGATCGAGTCGTCGGCGTTGAGCCAGAACTGGTACATCGCGTACGGGCTGCACATCTCCGGATCGAGCCAGATCGCGTTGCCCTCGCTCTTGCCGAACTTCTTGCCGTCGGCGTCCGTGATGAGCGGCGTGCCGATCGCGTGCACCGAGGTCCCCTCGACGCGGTGCACGAGATCGGTGCCGCTGGTGAGGTTGCCCCACTGATCCGAGCCGCCCGTCTGCAGCACGCAGCCGTACTGGCGGTACAGCTGCAGGAAGTCCATGCCCTGCAGGATCTGGTAGCTGAACTCCGTGTAGCTGATGCCCGATTCGGAGTTCAGCCGCGCGCTCACCGAGTCCTTCTTCAGCATCGTGCCGACGCGGAAGTGCTTGCCGATGTCGCGCAGGAAGTCGATGGCGCTCAGCGGCGCGGTCCAGTCGAGGTTGTTCACGATGCGCGCGGCGTTGTCTCCCTCGAAGCTGAGGAACCGCTCCACCTGCCCGCGCAGCCGGGCCACCCACGTCGCCACCGTCTCCGAGTCGTTCAGCGTGCGCTCGGCCGTCGGCTTCGGGTCGCCGATGAGCCCGGTCGCGCCGCCCACGAGGCCCAGCGGCCGGTGCCCGGCCAGCTGCAGCCGGCGCATGGTGAGCAGCTGCACGAGGTTGCCCAGGTGCAGGCTCGGCGCGGTCGGATCGAAGCCGCAGTAGTAGACGATCGGGTCGCCGCCGAGCAGCTCGCGCAGCGCGTCCGGATCGGTCGAGACGTGGACGAGGCCACGCCACACCAGCTCGTCGAAGACGTTGTCGAACGTCGGGTCGTTCGCCTGCACGGCGACGTCGGTCACTGCGGTCACCGCTCCAGCCTAAACGGCCCGGCGAGCGGCACGTTCACACCTCGCGAGCGCCTCGCGCGCGTGCCTCACAGACCGAGCGCGTGCACCGCCCGCTGCGCGCGGGCGACGAGCTCGGCGCGCTGCTCGGCCACCCGCTCGGGCGCGGTGCCGCCGACGCCGGCGCGCGAACCGACGGATCCCTCGATCGTCAGCACCTCGCGCACCTCCGGCGTGAGGTGCTCCGAGACCGAGGCGAGCAGCGCGTCGTCCGCGTCCTCCAGCCCGATGCCGCGCTCCTCGCACGCGCGGACGAGGGCGCCGGAGATCTCGTGCGCATCGCGGAACGGCACGCGCCGCTTCACGAGCCACTCGGCCACGTCGGTCGCGAGCGAGAAGCCCTCGGGCGCGAGCGCCGCCATCCGGTCGGTGTCGAACCGGAGCGTCGCGACCATGCCCGTGAACGCCGGCAGCAGCACCTCGAGGGTCGTGACCGAGTCGAAGACCGGCTCCTTGTCCTCCTGCAGGTCGCGGTTGTACGCCAGGGGCAGCGCCTTGAGCGTGGCGAGCAGGCCCGTGAGGTTGCCGATGAGGCGGCCCGACTTGCCGCGCGCGAGCTCGGCGATGTCGGGGTTCTTCTTCTGCGGCATGATGCTCGATCCGGTCGAGTAGCCGTCGTCGAGAGTGACGAAGCCGAACTCGCGCGTGTTCCAGAGGATGATCTCCTCCGCCAGGCGCGACAGGTCGAGGCCGATCTGCGCCGCGATGTACGCGAACTCCGCCACGACGTCGCGCGCCGCAGTGCCGTCGAGCGAGTTCTCGGACGGGCGGTCGAGGCCGAGCTCCGTCGCCACCAGCTGCGGGTCGAGCCCGAGGGTGGATCCGGCCAGCGCTCCCCCGCCGTACGGCGAGGCCCCGGCCCGGGCGCGCCAGTCGCGCAGGCGCTCGAGATCGCGCACGAGCGGCCACGCGTGGGCCTGCAGGTGGTGCGCGAGCAGCACCGGCTGCGCGTGCTGCAGGTGCGTGCGGCCCGGCATGATCGCCGCCGGATGCGCATCGGCCTGCGCCACGAGGGCGTCGACGAGGGCGAGCACCTCCCTGGCCACGATGCGCGCGTGGTCGATGAGATACATCCGCACGAGGGTGGCGATCTGGTCGTTGCGGCTGCGCCCGGCGCGCAGGCGCCCGCCCAGATCGGCGCCGACCTCGGCGATGAGCGCGGCCTCGAGCGCGCCGTGCACGTCCTCGTCCTCGGGGCGCGGGCGCAGGGTGCCGTCCTGGATGCGCGCGGCGAGGGCGTCGAGGCCCTCGTGCATGCGCCGCTCCTCGTCGGCCGTGAGGTAGCCGGCGGCGGCGAGCGCCTTCGCGTGCGCGTGCGAGCCGCGCAGGTCGTAGAGCGCGAGCGCCCAGTCGAAGTGGGTGGAGCGGCTGAGCTCCTGCAGCTCGGGCGAGGGACCGCTCGCGAATCGTCCGCCCCAGAGGGCTCCCTCGTTC
Organism: Microbacterium sp. NPDC003461; assembly: GCF_053588335.1. NCBI lineage: Bacteria > Bacillati > Actinomycetota > Actinomycetes > Micrococcales > Microbacteriaceae > Microbacterium > Microbacterium sp. NPDC003461. Next base: position 3,141 of record NZ_JBSFPT010000034.1, read on the forward strand.
GTGCCGTGTCCGCTCGTGCTCACGCGTCCAGCCTAGGGCGTGTGCCCACGCGGCCTCGCCCGTCGCCCGCGGCCAGGCCCGCGAGGCGGCCGATCCCCCATTCCAGCGGCCCGCGGCCCACGAGCACCGCCCATGCCGTGCAGGCGAGGATCGTCGCGATCGTGAACGGCCAGAACGGCTCGGTGGCGCGGAAGGCGAGCGGATCGGGGCTGGATCCGGCGACCGCGACCCACACGACGAACTGCGCCGTGTAGGCGCTCAGCGGCATCGATCCCACCGCGCGCAGCGGCAGGGCGAGCCACCGCAGCGGCGTGCGGCACAGCAGCACGCACAGCGCGATCGCGGCCATCGCGACGCCGCCGGAGCCGACGGCCTCGCCGACGCCGCTCGAGTGCGGCTGCCCGTCGAGCGCGGCGCGCCACCCGTCGGCCGCGGCCCAGTGCGCGATCACGCCCTCGCCGAGGGCCGTGAGCACGATTCCCGCGGCGAGCAGCAGCAGCGCAGTCACAGGCTCGCGCAGCCGCAGCCGGCCGATCCCGAGCCCCAGCGCGACGAACGCCGCCCACAGCAGGAACGGGTAGTTCCACCCGAGCGCGCCGTCCACGGCGATGCCCGACGCGGTGTCCCAGAACGGCGCCGCGTCGATGGCGTGCACGGCGAACGGCGCGGCGAGCGCGATGACCGCAGCCGCCGCGAAAAGGGCGGGCGGGCGCCAGCGGATCGCGGGCACGGCGAGGAGGAACAGGATCCCGTACGCGGGCAGGATCACGATGATCGGCACGGGGGTGGCGGCGAGGAGGACGCCGAGGGTCCAGATGCACAGCGCGCGCACGACGAGGCGCCACCGGGCCGCGGTCGCGGCGTGCGGGGCGGTGCCACGCGGCCCGCCCGTGACGAGGGCGATCGAGACGCCGGCCAGCGTGGCGAAGAGGATCGACGAGTGCCCGTTCGCGATGCCCGGCCAGCTCGCCGGCTCGGTCCAGCGGAACGCCGGCAGCTCCACCATGTGGGCCGCGAACATGCCGATCATCGCGATCCCGCGTGCCAGATCGACGCCGGCCTCGCGGCCGCGGCCGTCGAGGCGTGCCCAATTGCGGCGGAGCCATGCCCCGCGCGCCACCGGCCCCGCCGTCATGTCACTGCTGTTTCAGCAGCCAGACGAGCAGCGCCTTCTGGGCGTGCAGGCGGTTCTCGGCCTCGTCCCAGATGACGCTCTGCGGGCCGTCGATCACGTCGGCGTCGACCTCGTAGCCGCGATCGGCGGGCAGGCAGTGGATGAAGACGGCGCCGGGATCGGCGAGGGACATCGTCTCCTGCGTCACCTTGTACGCCCCGAGGTCGCGCAGCCGCGCGAGCTTCTCCTCCTCCTTGCCCATCGACACCCACGTGTCGGTCACGACCACGTCGGCGCCGGCGGCGGCCTCGAGCGGATCGGTCAGGAGCGTGACGGATCCGCCCGTCTGGGCACCGATCCGGTCGGCGTCGGCCACGATGTCCTCGCGCGGGGCGTACGACTCGGGCGAGGCGATGCGCACGTGCATGCCGGCCATGGCGCCCGCGAGCGCGTACGAGTGCGCCATGTTGCTGCGGCCGTCGCCGAAGAACGACAGCGTGAGGCCCTTGAGCTCGCCCTTGTGCTCGCGGATCGTGAGCAGGTCGGCGAGCAGCTGGCACGGGTGGAAGTCGTCGCTGAGCGCGTTGACGACGGGCACGCGCGTGCCCTCGGCCATCTCCTCGAGGCCCGCCTGCGCGTACGTGCGCCACACGATGGCCGCCACCTGGCGCTCGAGCACGCGCGCCGTGTCGGCGGGCGTCTCCTTGCCGCCCAGCTGACTGTTGGCCGTCGAGATGATGAGAGGGATCCCCCCGAGGTCGGCGATGCCGACGGCGAACGAGACCCGGGTGCGGGTGGAGGACTTGTCGAAGATGACCGCCACCGTCTGGGGGCCCTCGAGCGGCCGCTCCGACCAGCGGTCGGCCTTCAGCCGCGCCGCGAGATCGAGGATCTCGGCCTGCTCGGCGGGCGTGATGCTGTCGTCGCGCAGGAAGTGGCGGGTCATGCGGCGGTCTCCTGGGTCTGGCGGTCGGCGACGGCGGCGAGCGCGTCGCGGAAGAGGGTGAGGAACTCCTCGATCTCTGCGTCCCCGATCGTGTACGCGGGCGCGATGCGGATGGTGTCGGGCGCCGGGGCGTTCACGATCAGGCCGCGCTCCAGCGCCGCCGCGACGACATCGCCGGCCACGGGCGCCGACAGCGCGATGCCGATGAGCAGGCCGGCGCCCCGCGTGCCCGTCACGAGCGGGAGGGCCTCGACCGCCTCGCGCAGCTGCGCGCCGCGGGCCGCGACGTTCGCGAGCAGCCCCTCGTCCTCGATGTGGCCGAGCACCGCGTTCGCGACGTGCGCCGCGAGCGGGTTGCCGCCGAAGGTGGAGTTGTGGGTGCCGGGGTAGAACAGCTCGCTCGCCGCGCCGAACGTGATGAGGCCGCCGAGCGGGAAGCCCGCCGCGACGCTCTTGGCGAAGGTCACCGCGTCGGGCAGCGCGCCCTCCGGCAGCATGCCGGGCAGCTGGAAGGCGAACCACTCCCCCGTTCGGCCCGATCCGGTCTGCACCTCGTCGAGGATGAGCAGCGCGTCGTGCTCCGTCGCCAGCTCCCTGGCGCGGGCGAGGAAGCCGGCGGGCAGCTCGCGCACGCCCGCCTCGCCCTGGATCGGCTCGATGACGATCGCCGCGACGCCGCCGGCGGCGAAGGCGGCCTCGAGCGCGTCGATCGTGCGCGCGATGGGCGTGGCGCCCGGCAGCAGCGGCGCGAACGGATCCTGGTACGCGGCCTTGGGCGTGAGCGAGAGCGCGCCCGTGGTGCGGCCGTGGAAGGCGCCCTCGAGGCACAGGATCGTCTGGGCGCCGCGCGGGTTGCCGTGCAGGCGCGCGAGCTTGATGGCCGTCTCGTTGGCCTCGCTGCCGGAGTTGGCGAGGAACACGCGGCCGGACTCGCCCGTGCCGGCGAGCCGCTTCAGGCGGGCGGCGAGCTCGAGCTGCGGGCCCGAGGTGAAGTAGTTCGACACGTGGGCGAGCGTGGCCGCCTGGCGCGAGACCGCCTCGACGAACACGGGGTGCGCGTGCCCGAGGCCGTTCACGGCGATGCCGCCGAGGAAGTCGAGGTAGCGGGTGCCCTCGTCGTCCCACACGTGGGAGCCCTCGCCGCGCTCGAACAGCCGCGGGCGCGCGCCCAGGTTCATGAGGTCGCGCTCGGCGGCCGCCTTCCAGTCCGCGTTCGTCATGCCGAGACCTCCGTTCCGATGCCCTCGCTGGTGAACAGCTCGACGAGGACCGAGTGGGCCACCCGGCCGTCGATGATCGACGCCTTCTGCACGCCGCCCTCGACCGCGTCGAGGCACGCCTGCATCTTCGGGATCATGCCCGATTCCAGCTTGGGCATGAGCTCGCGCAGCTCGGCCGCGCGCAGGTGCGAGACGAGCGAGTCGCGGTTGGGCCAGTCGGCGTACAGGCCGGGGACGTCCGTCAGGATGACGAGCTTCTTCGCGCCGAGCGCCCGGGCGAGGGCGGAGGCGGCGGCGTCGGCGTTGATGTTGAGCGTCTGCCCCGGGTTGTCGAGGTCCGGCGCGACGCCCGCGACCACGGGGATCCGATCCGCCTTGAGGTGATCGACCACGGGGGTCGGGTCGACCTGGACGACGTCGCCGACGCGGCCCAGGCTCTGCTCGACGCCGTCGATGACGACGCCGCGGCGGCGGCCGCCGAACAGCGCCGCGTCCTCGCCCGACAGGCCGACGGCGAAGGGACCGTGCGAGTTGATCTTCGCCACCAGCTGCGGGTTGATCTGGCCCGTCAGCACCATGCGCACGACGGAGATCGCCTCGGTCGAGGTGACGCGGTAGCCGCCCTTGAACTCGCTGGGGATCGCCAGCCGGTCGAGCATGCTCGAGATCTGCGGTCCGCCGCCGTGCACGACGACCGGCTTGATGCCGACATAGCGCAGGTACGCGATGTCCTCGGCGAAGGCGTCCTGCAGCTCCTCGCTGATCATCGCGTTGCCGCCGTACTTCACGACGACCACCTCGTCGCGGTACTGCTTGAGCCACGGCAGCGACTCGATGAGGGTGGTCGCCTTGAAGGCGGCCTCCTCGGGCGTGGTGTGCTGCAGGTCGATCTCGCTCATGAGCTGTAGGCGCTGTTCTCGTGGACGTACGCGTGGGTGAGGTCGTTCGTCAGGATGACGGCGGAGGCGTCGCCCGCGAACAGGTCGATCTCGACGCGCGTCGCGCGCGGCGTGAGGTCGACCTCCTCGCGCGGGCGATCCGGGCCGCCCTGGCTGCACACGCGCACGCCGTTCATCCACACGTCCACGTTGTAGGGGTCGAAGGCGGCGCTCGTCGTGCCGATCGCCGCGAGCACGCGGCCCCAGTTGGGGTCGTTGCCGAAGATCGCGGTCTTGAAGAGGCCGTTGCGGGCGAGCGCGCGGCCCACCTCGACGGCGTCGTCCTCGGTGGCGGCGCCGCGCACCTCGATCGTGATCTCGTGGCTCGCGCCCTCCGCGTCGGCCATCAGCTGGGTGGCGAGATCGGCGCACAGCTCGGTGAGCGCGGCGCGGAACGCCTCGCCGTCCGGCTCGACGCCCGCGGCGCCGCTCGCCAGGAGCGTCACCTGGTCGTTCGTCGACATGGCGCCGTCGGAGTCGAGCCGGTCGAACGTCACGCGGGTCGCGGCGCGCAGGTGCCCATCGGCCTGCTCGGGTGTGAGCACGGCGTCGGTCGTGAGCACGACGAGCATCGTCGCCAGGCCCGGCGCGAGCATGCCGGCGCCCTTCGCCATGCCGCCGATCGTCCATCCGTCGCCGCGCCGCACGGCGGTCTTCGGCACGGTGTCGGTCGTCATGATGGCGGCGGCCGCGTCGGCGCCGCCGCCGGCCGACAGCGCGCCGATCGCGGCCTCCGTTCCGGCGAGCACCCTGGCGCGGAAGACCTCGTCGCCCGTGCCGATCAGCCCCGTCGAGCACACGAGCACGTCGCCGGCGCTCACGCCCAGCAGCTCGGCCGCCCTCTCGGCGGTCTGGTGCGTGGTCTGGAAGCCGAACGATCCCGTGAAGCAGTTGGCACCGCCGGAGTTCAGCACGACCGCCTCGACGGCGCCGTCCTTGATGGCCTCCTGCGACCACAGGATCGGGTTGGCCTTGGCGCGGTTGCTCGTGAACACGGCGGCGCCGGTCTTGAGCGGACCGCGGTTGACGACGACGGCCACGTCCGGCTTCCCGGTCGACTTCAGCCCGGCGGCGACCCCGGCCGCCTCGAATCCTGCGGGTGCGGTCACGCTCACGGCGCCACTCCGTTCACGGTCAGCGCGGTGCCCTCGGGCAGTCCCAGCGCGAGGTTCATGGACTGGACCGCGGCCCCCGCGGTCCCCTTCGTGAGGTTGTCGACCGCCGCGACGACGACCACGCGATTCGCCGCCCGGTCGATCGCCAGCCCCATCAGCGCGGTGTTCGCGCCGAGCACGTCGGCCGTGCGGGGCATCTGCCCCTCGGGCAGCAGCTGCACGAAGGTCTCGTCGCCGTAGGCGGCCTCCCACGCGCCGCGGATGTCGGCATCGCTCGCACCGGGCGCGATGGGGGCGCTCGTCGTGGCGAGGATGCCCCGCGCCATCGGCACGATCACCGGGGTGAACGACACGCGCGGGTCGGCGGCCCCCGCCGCCCGCAGCGCCTGCCGGATCTCGGGGATGTGCCGGTGCGTGCCGCCGACGGCATACGGGTTGGCCGTGCCGAGGATCTCGCTGCCCAGCAGGTGCGGCTTGAGGCTCTTGCCCGCGCCGGAGGGCCCGACCGCGAGCACCGCGACGATGTCGCCCGGGTCGATCACGCCCGCCGCGACGCCCGGGGCCATGCTCAGCGACACCGTCGAGGCGTTGCAGCCCGGGGCGGCGATGCGCGTCGCGCCCCGCAGGGTCTCGCGCTGCTTGGCGCCGCCGACGATCAGCTCTGGCACGCCGTAGGCCCACGCGTCGTGGAAGCCGCCGCCGTAGAAGGCGTCCCAGTCCTCGCGCGAGGTGAGGCGGTGATCCGCGCCCGCGTCGATGACGAGCGCGGCATCGCCGAGCGCGTCGGTGTACTGGCCCGACTGCCCGTGCGGCAGCGCGAGGAAGACGACGTCGTGGCCCGAGAGCGTCTCGGGCGTCGTGGGCTGCAGCTCGAGGTGACGCAGCGACCGCAGGTGCGGCTGGTGCGCGATGAGCGGGTCGCCCGCGTTCGAATGGGCGGTGACCGTGCGGATCTCGACGTCGGGGTGCTCGGCGAGCAGGCGCAGGATCTCCCCACCCGCGTAGCCAGATGCGCCGGAGACGGCGACCGAATAGGTCATGATCTCTACCTTATGTCCGTGGGAATGGGTGCCTGATCAACGGCGGCACCGCTCCCCCGGACACGCCGGCACGTCGCGGGCCGCCTAGATTCGGCGGGCGCGCGGACGTCGGAGCGCGACGGCGCTGCTCGGAACGAGCTGCGCATCCATCGCGGTCGAGGTCATGTGCGGCAGGCTAGCACGGCGCCTGTCCGCGGCGGGACGGCGCGCGTACCGTGGATGACGGGGTGTGCGCATGAGCGAATCGTCCGGACCCGGGCCCTCCTCGCCGCACGACGCGGCGCGGGAGCGGATGGTCGCGCGGCACCTCAGGGCGCGCGGCATCCGCGACGCCCGCGTGCTCGACGCGATGGCGCGCGTGCCGCGCGAGCTCTTCGTGCCCGATCACCTCGCCGACGACGCCTACGCCGACTCCCCGCTGCCGATCGGGCACGGCCAGACGATCTCGCAGCCGTTCATCGTGGCGCTCACGGCGGAGGCCGCGCGGATCTCCCCCGGCGACCGCGTGCTCGACGTCGGCACCGGATCGGGCTACGCGGCGGCGGTGTATGCGGCGATGGGCGCGCGGGTGTGGTCGGTGGAGTACGTTCCCGAGCTTGCCGAGGCGGCCCGGGCGGCGCTCGACGCCGCGAGCGCGGCCCACGTGCGCGTCGTCGGCGGCGACGGCTCGCGCGGGCTGCCGGAGCATGCGCCCTTCGACGCGATCCTCTCCGCCGCCGCGGCCCCCGACATCCCGCCGCCCTGGCGAGCGCAGCTCGCGGACGGCGGGCGCATCGTCATGCCGCGGGAGCGCCATGCGGGCTGGCAGCAGCTCGTGCGCGTCACGCGCCGCGGCGACCGCGAGGAGCCGGACGATCTGGGCCCCGTGCGCTTCGTGCCGCTGCGCGGCGAGCACGGCAGGGCCTGAGCCCGCGGATGTCGGCGGCGCGCGGCAGGATGGGCGGGTGATCACCGCTCTTGCCGTGGCCGGCTACCGCTCCCTCGTCGATCTCGTCGTGCCGCTGGGCAGGGCGACCGTCGTGACGGGAGGGAACGGATCGGGCAAGAGCAGCCTGTACCGGTCGCTGCGCCTGCTGGCCGCCGCCGCGCAGGGGCGCACGATCGCCGCTCTCGCCGAGGAGGGCGGGCTGTCGTCGGCGCTCTGGGCGGGACCGGAGACGCCCGGATCGGCGACGGGAACCGTGCGGCGCGGGCCCGTGTCGCTGCGCCTGGGCTTCGCCTCGGACGAGCTCGGCTATCTCATCGACCTCGGGCTACCGCAGATCGATTCCCGCTCGCTGTTCGTGCGCGATGCGGAGATCAAGCGCGAGCAGGTGTTCGCGGGGCCGCTCGCGAAGCCGGCGACGACGTTCGTGGACCGCGACCGCGCGGGCGTGCGGGTGCGCGAGGACGCGTGGCGCGCGCTGCCGGGCGCCCTTGCGCCGCACGAGTCGATCCTGACCGACGTGGCCGACACCGACGCGGGCCCCGAGCTGCTCGCGCTGCGCCGCACGCTGTCGTCGTGGCACTTCTACGACCACTTCCGCACCGACAGGGACGCGCCCGCGCGGCAGCCGCAGGTCGGCACGCGCGTGCGCCACCTCGCGCACGACGGCGCCGACCTCGCGGCCACGTGGGCGTCCGCCGAGGACGCGGGGCTCGATCTGGCCGCCGACGTCGCCGCGGCTTTTCCGGGCGCCCGCGTCGCCGTCGAGACCGGCGAGGACGGGCGCTTCCGCCTGCGCATGCACCAGCGGGGGCTGCTGCGCCCGCTCGAGGCGGCGGAGCTGTCGGACGGCACGCTGCGCTACCTGCTGCTGATCGCGGCCCTGCGGCCCGCGCGCCCGGCCCCGCTCATCGTGCTCAACGAGCCGGAGTCCAGCCTGCACCCCGACCTGCTCGATCCGCTCGCCGCGCTCATCCGCGAGGCGTCGGACGAGACCCAGGTGCTCGTCGTGACGCATGCGGCCCGGCTCGCCGCGGCGCTGGAGGCCGCAGGCGGCGAGCGCGTCGAGCTCACCTCGACGGGCGAGGGCACGCGCGTCGTCGGCCAGCTGCCCCTCGAGGCACCGCCCTGGCGCTGGCCCTCCCGCTGACCGGCTGATCCGCTGATCCGCTGATCCGCTGATCCGCTGATCCGCTGATCCGCGAGAATCCAACCCCGCGCTGAGAATCCACGGGCGCTTGGATTCTCGGCGCGCAAAAGGATTCTCAGCGAAGCGGAGGAAGCGGGGCGGCGCGCGTTCACAGGGGGGTGTGGGGCGGATTCTGTCCACAGGTTGAGGGGGAACGCGGGGGCGAGGGCGAGGCAGGCGCGAGCGTGGGTGCATGGCACGAGTCGATATGCGTTCGGGGTCCCTGCGTCCTGCGCCCCTTCCGCTTCTCCGCCGGGCAGACTCGGCTTCCCGCCTGGACGCGGCTCATCGGCGCGGTGAGCTGCATCGTGTGAGTCGCGGTGTGTTCGCACCCGCGGCCGCGTGGCACACGCTGCGCCCGTCGGAGCGCTATCTCGCTCGGGTGCACGCCTACGCCGCCACGCATCCCGACGCCATCTTCATGCTCGAGGCAGCGGCGGTGCTCTACGGGCTCCCCGTCGCCGGTCGCCTCGATGACGTGCATGTCCTCTCCCCGGGCACCGCGGCGGGTCGACGGGTCGCGGGCGTGCGTTTCCACGTGACCGGCGAGGAGAGGCGGATGCGCCGCGAGGACGGCATCCTCGTCGTCGCACCGGAAGAGCTCGCGGTCGACATTGCACGCGCACGGCATCCTGCCATCGCCCTGATGACCGCCGATGCCGTGCTGCGATCAATCGGAGGGGGTGCGCACGACCTGCTCCTCGCGCGGAACGAGGATCGCGCGAGCAGCCGCGGCCGCGCCGCGGCTCGCTGGGCGCTCGAGCGCGCCACGCCGCTCGCGGAGAGCGCGCTCGAGTCGATCAGCCGCGCGGTCATCGAGTGGCTCGGGTACCCGCAGCCCGACCTGCAGGTGGCCTTCCATCCGAGCGACGGCTTGCACTACCGCGCCGACATGTTCTGGCCCGAGGAGCGCGTGATCGGCGAAGCGGACGGGCGCGTGAAGTATGACGGGACCCACGGGGACGGCGCCACGGCGGTCTGGGAGGAGAAACGGCGTGAGGACGAGCTGCGTCGGCACGTCGCCGGGTTCGCGCGCTGGGGGCATGCGGACGTTCGCCTCGTCGATCCCTTCGACGCGATCCTGCGAACCGCTGGCCTGCGCCCTCTCCGCCCGCGATCCGAGCACCCCCTGCTCACGCTGCGAGCCGCGCTCGAACGTCGAGAATCCACCGCCGCGCCGAGAATCCATGGGTGACTGGATTCTCGGCGCGCAAGTGGATTCTCGCGGGTCAGTCGCGGAGCTTGGCGTCGAAGCGCGTCTCGGCCAGGGAGACGCCCGCGAGCTTCGCCTCGGTCGCCTCGGCCGCCGTGAGGGTGCGGTCGGGGGCACGGAAGCGCAGCGCGAACGTGAGGCTCTTCGATCCCTCGGCCACTCCCTCGCCGCGGTAGTCGTCCACGAGGCGGATCGACTCGAGCAGCTCCCCCGCGCCCTCGACCAGCGCGGCGCGCAGCTCGGCGGCCGGCAGCGCGGCATCCACGACGAGCGAGACGTCCTGCGTGGCGGCGGGATACGTCGACAGCGAGGCCACGACGACCCGCTCGCCCGCAAGCGACAGGAGCAGGTCGAGATCGAGCTCGGCCACCGTGACGCGGCCGGGCAGGTCGGCGTCCGCGGCCACCTGCGGCAGCAGCTCGCCCACGTAGCCGACCTCGGTGCCGCCGACCGACAGCACGCCCGCGCGGCCCGGGTGCAGCGCGGCGCGCGCACCCTGCGCCACGTCGATCTCGACGCCCGCCGCCACCGCGATCGTGCGGACGGCGTCGAGCGCGACCTCGAGGCCCGCGGCCTCGGCCGCGCGGCCCGGCTGCTTGGGCGCGACGTTGCCCGCCAGCAGCAGCGCGACGTGACGCGGCTGCGGCGGCACGGCGGCGCGCAGGCGCGCGATCATGTCGTCCGAGGGACGCTCCCCGCGCGGCGGGTTCACGTCGGTGCCGTAGTCCACGCCGGGCTCCGGCAGGAAGACGCTGCCCACCTCGAACAGCGCGAGATCGGTCATGCCGCGCGACAGGTTGCGGTGCGCGGTCTGCAGCAGGCCAGGCACGAGCGAGCGGCGCAGGAACGGCGCCGTCTGGTCGAGCGCGTTGGCCAGCCGGATGCTCGGCAGCTTCTCCCCGGTCGCCGATCCGTGCAGGTCGTTCTGCGCCTCCGACACGAACGGGAACGACGGCGTCTCGATGAAGCCGGTCGCGGCCAGGGCGTTCGCGACGCGGCGGCGTCCCTGCTGCGCGGGTGTGTATCCGCGGCCCGAGGGCGGGGTGGGCAGGATCGAGGGCACCTTGTCGACGTCGTCGACGCGCGCGACCTCCTCGGCCAGCGTCCACTTGTCGGTCAGATCCGGGCGCCAGGACGGCGGCGTGACGGTCCAGCCGTCGGCGGCGTCGGCGACGGCGCAGCCGATGAGCTCGAGCGTCTCGCGGATGCGCTCCGGCGCGTAGTCCACGCCGATGAGCCCGGGCACGAACGCCGCGGGCAGGGCGATGGGCTCGGGCTCGACGGCGGCGCCGACCGACGAGCCGAGCGCGTCGGCGGTGCCGCCGGCCAGCTCCACCATGAGGTCCACGACGCGCTGCGCGGCGACGGGCGCGATGAGCGGATCGACGCCGCGCTCGAAGCGGCGCGACGCCTCGCTCGGCAGCTTGTGCCGACGCGCCGTGCGCGCGATCGAGACCTGATCAAACGTCGCCGCCTCCACGAGCACGTTCGTCGTAGCGGCGCTCATCTCCGTCTTCGCGCCGCCCATGACGCCGGCCAGGCCGATCGGGCCGGACTCGTCGGTGATGAGCAGGTCCTCGGCGAACAGCGTGCGCGTCTGGCCGTCGAGCGTCTCGAGGGTCTCCCCCTCGCTCGCACGGCGCACGGTGATGCCGCCCGCGAGGGTGTCGAGGTCGTAGCCGTGGATGGGCTGGCCGAGCTCGATCATGACGTAGTTGGTGATGTCGACGAGCAGCGAGATCGAGCGCACGCCTGCCAGCGACAGCCGCGCCACCATCCAAGGCGGTGTCGGCCGCGAGGCGTCGACGCCGCGCACGACGCGCGTGACGAACTCGCTCGCGCCGATGCGGCCGCGGATCGGGGCCTCGTCGCGGATCGCGACGGGGAATCCGGAGGCCGCCGCGACGTCGTCGCGCAGGCCAGGATCGATGAAGCGCGCGCCCGTCGAGAGGGCGTACTCGCGCGCGAGGCCGCGGATCGACAGGGCGTAGCCGCGGTCGGGGGTGACGTTCACGTCGACCGCGACGTCGTCGAGGCCGAGCAGCGCGATGGCATCCGTGCCCACCTCGGGATCGATCCCCCACTCGACGAGGCGGATGATGCCGGAGTGCTCGTCGCCGAGGCCGAGCTCCTTGGCCGAGGCGATCATGCCGTCGGAGACGTGCCCGTAGGTCTTGCGCGCCGCGATGGGGAACGGGCCGGGCAGCACGGCGCCCGGCAGCGTCACCACGACCTTGTCGCCCTGCACGAAGTTCGACGCGCCGCACACGATGCCGCGCACGCCGCCGTTCGCCTCGCCCACGTCGACCTGGCACCAGCGGATCGTCTTGCCGTTCGACTGCGGCTCCTCGACGAACTCGAGGACCCGTCCGACGACGATCGGTCCGGTCAGGTCGAACGAGACGACCTCCTCCTCCTCGAACCCGACCGACACGAGCGCCGCGAAGACGTCGTCCGGCGTCGCGTCCTGAGGGACCTCGACGAACTCACGCAGCCACGAAAGCGGGACGCGCATCACACCACCATCCCGAACTGCTCGCTGAAGCGCACATCGCCCTCGGCCATGTCGCGCATGTCCTGCACGTCCGAGCGGAACATGAGGGCCCGCTCGATCCCGATCCCGAACGCGAAGCCGCTGTAGACCTCCGGGTCGATCCCCGCCGCGCGCAGCACGTTCGGGTTGACCATGCCGCAGCCGCCCCACTCGATCCAGCGCGCGCCGCCCTTGAAGGTCGGGTGCCACAGGTCGAACTCGGCGCTCGGCTCGGTGAACGGGAAGTAGTTGGTGCGCAGGCGGGTCTTCGCCTCGGGGCCGAACAGCTCGCGCGCGAGGTGGTCGAGCGTGCCCTTCAGGTGCGCCATCGTGATGCCCTTGTCGACGACCAGGCCCTCGGCCTGCGTGAAGACGGGCAGGTGCGTCGCGTCGAACTCGTCGGTGCGGTACACCTTGCCCGGGCACAGCACGTAGATCGGCACGTCGCGCTCGAGCATCGAGCGCATCTGCACGGGGCTCGTGTGCGTGCGCATGACGAGGTGGCGGTCGACCGGATCGACGAAGAAGGTGTCCTGCATCTGGCGGGCGGGGTGGTCCTCGTCGAGGTTGAGGGCGTCGAAGTTGAACCACTCGTGCTCGAGCTCGGGGCCCTCCGCGATCTCCCATCCCATGCCCACGAAGATGTCGCTGATCTGCTCCTGCAGCAGGCTCATGGGGTGGCGCGCGCCCGTGCGGGTCCGGCTCGCGACGGCGGTGATGTCGATGCGCTCGGCCTCGAGCCGCGCGGCGAGCTCGGCCTGCGCCAGCTCGTCCTCGCGCGCCGCGAACGCCTGGTTCACGCGGCCGCGCGCGGCGCCGACGAGCTTGCCGTACTCGGCCTTGTGCTCCTTGGCGACGTGGCGCATCTGCGCGTTCAGCGCGGCGAGCGGGCTGCCCTCCCCCTGGTGGGCGGCGCGGGCGGCCTTGAGCGACGCGGTGTCGGTGGCGGCGGCGACGGCGGCGAGCGCATCGGCCACCGCGGCCTCGACGGCCTCTGGCGTGATCTCGGGTGCATCGGACACGAGAGTCGAGTCTAGTTCGTCGCGGTTCCCGTCCCCGCCGGGGAGCGACGACGCCCCCGCTGACCGGAGTCGGCGGGGGCGTCGTCAGCGGCGGGTCAGAGGCGGCCGTCGCCGTGCCCCGCCCCACCGTCGCGCGAAGCGAACACGTCCGCATCCTGCTGCGCGATGACCTGGGTGATGGTCGACTCCTGGTGCAGACGCGGGGCGATCGCGTCCTGAGCGGCCTTCACACGCGGCGACTTCGACATGCGCTTCTCGACGAGCCGCGCCACCAGCGAGAGGAGGAGGCACATCCCGATGTAGATGCCGCCGATGATGATCGCCGCGGGGATGTACGGCCGGCCCGTCTGCAGGTTGCCGCCGATGAGCTTGGCCACGTACAGCAGCTCCTCGTACGTGATGATCGAGCCGAGCGCGGTGTCCTTGAGGCACACGACCAGCTGGGCGAGGATGACGGGCATCATCGCCCGCACGGCCTGCGGCATCAGGATGAACGTCATGACGCCCGACTTGCGCAGTCCGATGGCGTAGCCGGCCTCGCTCTGACCGCGCGGCAGCGAGTGGACGCCGGCGCGCAGCGCCTCGGCGATCACCGAGCCGTTGTAGGCGATGAGCGCGATGACCACGGCCGCATACGGCGACATCGAGACGCCGATCGACGGCAGGCCGTAGTACAGGATCATCATCATGATCAGAACCGGGATGGCGCGGAACACCTCGGTGATCACCGTGAACGGCACGCGCACCCACGCGTGGTCCGACAGCCGGCCGACCGCGAGGACGAAGGCGAAGACGATGGAGCCGACACCCGCCGTCGCGAAGGCGAGCACTGTCTGCACCAGCGCCGGAAGGATCTGGTTCTGCCACACGTAGGTGTAGGAGAACACCGACCACTTCTGCGCCGTGAACTGACCCGAGGCGATGAACAGCCAGATGACCCACGCGAGCAGCGCGATGAGCACCACGACGGTGAGCGCGCCGAGGATGCGGTTGCGCAGGATCGCCTTCGGACCCGGGACGTCGTACAGGACCGAGGTCATCGCAGCACCTTCCATCGGGTCTCGAGCGTTCGCTGCAGCCACGACAGCAGCAGGACCATCGCGACGAAGAATCCGGCGATCCACAGCAGCACGACCATCGCCGGTTCCCCACGCTCGGAGAGGTTCGCGCGCATCGAGCCGAGTTCCACGACCGAGAACCCCGCAGCGACCGTCGTGTTCTTGAGCAGCGCGATGAACACGCTCATCATCGGCGGGACGATCGAGCGGAACGCCTGAGGCAGAACGATGAGCGTCATCACCTGACCGAACGGCAGCCCGATCGCGCGGGCCGCCTCGGCCTGTCCGACGGGGACGGTGTTGATGCCCGCCCGCAGGGCCTCGGCGACATAGGTGGCCGTGTAGAAGCCGAGCGCGAGAATCGCCAGCGAGGTGTAGCTGAGGTCGACGAGGTCGAGCGCCGGGAAGCCCAGCGCGAAGAAGAAGAAGATAAGGGTCAGCGGCGTGTTGCGCACGAGGTTGACGTACGCCGTGCCGACGGCGCGCGCGATCGGCACGGGCGAGACGCGCATCGCGCCCACGATCGTCCCGAGGACCAGCGCCATGACGCCGCTCACCACGAACAGCAGCACGGTGTTGCCCAGCGCATCGCCCCAGAGATCGAGGTTGTCAATCAGGGTGTCCACGTCCGCCTTCCCAGGAAGTCGTTCCGCGGTGGCCGGCCTGTGGGGCCGGCCACCGCGGAGGGTGTCGAAGTCGGTCGATCAGTAGCGGTCGACCGCGGGCTGCTCGGGCTCGACGCCCGCGTCACCCAGCTCCATGTCGAAGATCGCCGACCAGGTGTCGGGGTTCTCCTCGAGAACCGTGTTCATGAAGTCGCGCAGCGCGTCGTCGCCCTTGGGCAGGCCGATGCCGTACTTCTCCTCCGAGAACGGCTCGCCGACGATCTTCAGCTCGTCCGGGTAGGCGGCGGCGTAGCCGATGAGGATCAGCTCGTCCGTCGTGACAGCATCGACGGTGCCGTTGAGCAGCGCGTCCACGCACTGCGTGTACGTGTCGAACTCCTCGGTCTGCGCCTCGTAGTTGTCGCGGATGTTCTGGATCGGCGTGGAGCCGGTCGCCGAGCAGACGGTGACGTCGCTGGTCAGATCGGCATCCGACTCGATCTCGCTGTCCGCAGCCACGAGCAGACCCTGGCCGGTCTCGAAGTACGGGCCGGCGAAGTCGATCTGCTGCTTGCGGGCGTCGGTGATCGAGTAGGTGCCGACGTAGAAGTCGATGTCGCCGTTCACGATCGCCTGCTCGCGGTTCGCCGACGGGATCGCCTGCCACTCGATCTGCTCCTCGCCGAAGCCGAGTTCCGCGGCCATCCAGCGCGCGATCTCGACGTCGAAACCGGTGCGCTCGCCCGTGGTGGCGTCGAGGTATCCGAGACCGGGCTGGTCCTCCTTCACGCCGATGCGGACCTCGTCCGCCTCGACCATCGCGTCGTAGGTGGGGCTGCCCTCGAGCGAGACGTCGGTGGCGACCTCGTAGGGCTTCTCCGATCCGGCGTCGCCCGAGTCGCCCGAGCCGCCGGCGTCGCCGCCGCCCGGGGTGCCGCTGTTGCACGCCGTCAGGGCGAGCAGCGCGGTGGCGGCGATGCCGACCGCCGCGATGTTGCGGATCTTTCGCATGGTTCCTCCTGGTTGGTGTGGGCGCCGCTGCTGTGTTGCGGAGCCTCGTGGGAGTCTCTTCTCAGTGGGTGATGAGCTTGGAGAGGAAGTCCTTGGCACGATCCGACTGGGCGTTCGTGAAGAACTCGTCGGGCGTCGCCTGCTCGACGATCTCGCCGTCGGCCATGAACACGACGCGGTCGGCGGCCTTGCGC
Source organism: Microbacterium sp. NPDC003461 (assembly GCF_053588335.1). Taxonomy (NCBI): domain Bacteria; kingdom Bacillati; phylum Actinomycetota; class Actinomycetes; order Micrococcales; family Microbacteriaceae; genus Microbacterium; species Microbacterium sp. NPDC003461. Next base: position 19,264 of record NZ_JBSFPT010000034.1, read on the forward strand.
GCGAAGCCCATCTCGTGCGTGACGACGATCATGGTCATGCCCTCCTTCGCCAGGCTCACCATGACGTCGAGGACCTCGTTGATCATCTCGGGGTCGAGGGCGCTGGTCGGCTCGTCGAAGAGCATCACCTTGGGCTGCATGGCGAGCGCGCGGGCGATCGCCACGCGCTGCTGCTGACCGCCCGAGAGCTGCGCGGGAAGCTTGTCGGCCTGGTGGCCCACGCCCACCCGGTCGAGCAGGCGCCGGGCCTCGGTCTCGGCGTCGGCTTTGCTGAGGCCGCGGACCTTGATCGGCCCGAGCGTGACGTTCTCGAGGATCGTCAGGTGCGCGAAGAGGTTGAACGACTGGAACACCATGCCGACCTCGGCCCGCAGCTTCGCGAGCGCCTTGCCCTCCTTGGGCAGCTCCGCGCCGTCGATGCGGATGGAACCGCTCGTGATGGTCTCGAGCCGGTTGATCGTGCGGCACAGCGTGGACTTGCCCGAACCGGACGGACCGATCACGACGACGACCTCGCCCGCGTCGACGGTGAGGTTGATGTTCTTCAGTGCGTGGAAGTCGCCATAGTGCTTCTGCACGTTCTCCACGACGACAAGGGGCTCAGCCATGCGTTTCACCCTAGGGCCACGATGAGACAACGACCAACCGGGCGCAACCGCTTTACCGAGACGTAACAACACCGGAATCCCGGGCACTCCTCGCCGGGCGACGCGCCGCCGGTTCCCCGCCGCTCAGGAGCGCTGGGAGAAGGCGCTCTCGTAGAGGCACACGCTCGCCGCGGTGGCGAGGTTCAGCGACTCCGCGCGGCCGAAGATCGGCAGCCGCAGCGCCCGGTCGGCGAGCGCGAGCGCCTCGTCGTCGAGGCCGCGCGCCTCGTTGCCGAACACCCACGCCGTGGGGCCGGCCAGGCCGCCCGCGGCGCGGACGGCGAGCAGGTCCTCGCCCTTCACATCGGCCGCGATCACGGTCATGCCGGCGCCGTGCGCGCGCTCGATCGCGTCGGGCAGCGAGGCACCGACGGCGTACGGCAGGTGGAAGAGCGAGCCCGTCGTCGAGCGGACCACCTTGGGGTTGTGCGGATCGACGGTGCGGCCGGTGAGCACGACCGCGTCGGCTCCGGCGGCGTCAGCGGCGCGGATGATCGTGCCGAGGTTGCCGGGATCGCGCACCTCCTCGCAGATCGCGACGAGCCGTGGGGATCCGTCGAACACGTCGCGGATGGACGTGGGCGTCTGGCGCGCGACGGCGAGGAGCCCCTGCGGCGTGACCGTGTCGGCCATGGCGGCCAGCACCGCCTCCGTCACGTACTCGGGCTCGACGCCCGCGTCGGTGAGGAGCGTGCGGATGTCGCCGTGCCGCTCGAGCGCGGAGGGCGTGGCGAACAGGTCGACGATCGCGTCGGGGCGATATTCGAGCCCCTCGCGCACGGACTGCGGCCCCTCCAGCAGGAACAGGCCCGTCTCCTCGCGCGCGTTGCGCTTGGCGAGCTTGGCGACGGCGCGCACGCGCGGCGACCGGGGGTTCTCGAGCACGCAGCCAGCCTACGCGCGGGCCCTTCGCGAGCCCGGGCGGCGCGCGGCGTCGATCCGCCCCGCGGAGGAGAACGGGCCCATCGGAGGACCGATTCCCCGATCCGATCCTCCGCACGGCCGGATCTCCTCCGGATGGCAGCGGGCGTGCAGACAGACGAAGGCGGGGCGCCCCCTCAGGGACGCCCCGCCTTCGCGAGGGGATGCTGCTTACGCGGCCTTCGGCGCGTTCACGTCGGCCGGGAGCGCCTTCTTGGCGGTCTCGACGAGCGACGTGAAGGCGGCGGGCTCGCTCACGGCGAGCTCGGCGAGCATGCGGCGGTCGACCTCGACGCCCGCCAGGGCCAGGCCCTGGATGAAGCGGTTGTAGGTGATGCCGTTCTGGCGCGCCGCGGCGTTGATCCGCTGGATCCAGAGGCGACGGAAGTCGCCCTTCTTCTTGCGACGGTCGCGGTACGCGTAGACGAGCGAGTGGGTGACCTGCTCCTTCGCCTTGCGGTACAGGCGCGAACGCTGGCCACGGTAACCCGAGGCGCGCTCGAGGATGACGCGACGCTTCTTCTGGGCGTTGACAGCCCGCTTGACTCTAGCCATTCTTCAGATTCCTAACGTGATCTCGCGTCGTCTCAGCGACCGAGGAGCTTCTTGACGACCTTGAGGTCGTTGCCCGAGATGACCTGGTCCTGGTTCAGGCGGCGGGTGCGACGGCTCGACTTGTGCTCGAGGTTGTGGCGCATGTTGGCCTGCTGCTTCTTGATCTTGCCGCTGCCGGTGATCTTGAAGCGCTTCTTGCTGCCCGAGTGGGTCTTCTGCTTCGGCATCTTCTCTTCCTTACGTTGGCGCCCATCGGGCGACGTCCTGTGCTGCCCGCCGGGGCGGGAAGTGTGTGGGGCTTACTCGGCCGCGACCTCGGCGTCCGCGCCGGTCTTGGCGGCGCGGGCCGCCTCGCGGTTCGCCGCGCGCGCCGCGTTCTGCTCGGCCTTCGCGTCGGACTTGTTGCGGTGCGGGGCGATCACCATCGTCATGTTGCGACCATCGAGCGTGGGCCGGTGCTCGACCGATCCGAATTCCGCGACGTCCTCGGCGAACTTCTGCAGCAGCTTGGCGCCCATCTCGGGGCGCGACTGCTCGCGGCCTCGGAACAGGATCATGGCCTTGACCTTGTCGCCGGCCTGCAGGAACCCCTCGGCACGCTTGCGCTTGGTCTCGTAGTCGTGCTGATCGATCTTGAGGCGGAAGCGGACTTCCTTGAGGATCGTGTTCGCCTGGTTGCGACGAGCCTCCTTGGCCTTCTGCGCGGCCTCGTACTTGAACTTGCCGTAGTCCATGATCTTGACCACGGGCGGCTTCGAGTTGGGGGCCACCTCGACCAGGTCGAGATCGGCCTCCTGAGCCAGGCGCAGGGCGGCCTCGATGCGGACGACGCCGATCTGCTCGCCGTTCGGCCCGACGAGTCGGACCTCCGGAACGCGGATGCGCTCGTTGGTGCGGGGATCGCTGATGCGGAACTCCTTGGGTGCGATGGCTGTGGCCACCGTGGCGCGACGTTCACGACACGGGCGGGAGAGGGAACTCAGCATCCACCCGTGCACGACGACTGACGTCGGCTCACCCGAACACCCGGATCTCGCTGTTAACCGATCTCTGGATGACGACCCGCTGACCGCGGGCGGAGTGTGACCCGGTAGCCTAAGACGGCAAGCGCGGGTGGGATGTGAATCCTCTTTCGTCCGGAACGCATTCCGGAGCCGCCCCAAGACTACCAGAAAGCCCCGATGAGCACCATGCCGTCCTCCCACAGCCACTCCTTCGACGCGGATCGCCACGCCCGGTGGGAGGAACAGGAGCAGGCGGCGGACGCCGCGGGCGCCGCTCGCGACATCGCCGATGTGCCCGCCGTCGAGGTGATCGCCTCCGCGTGCATCCACCTCATGAGCGCCGCCGCCGTCAAGCTCGGGCTCGGCGACGACGAGAACGCCGAGGAGTTCACGGACCTCGACGAAGCCCGCAAGCTCCTCAACTCCCTCGCCGGCCTCGTGACGGCCGCGGCGCCCGAGATCAGCGACTCGCACGCCCGCCCGATCCGCGACGGGCTGCGCTCGCTGCAGTTGCGCTTCCGCGAGATCTCCACCATCCCGGACGCCCCGGGCAAGGGCCCGGGCGAGAAGTTCACCGGCTCGGTGATCTGACCTTTATTTGATCTGCGCGCGCTCGGGCGCCGCTCTGCGGCGCCGCTCGCGTGCTCGCGCCGGCGCTGCCGCGCCGGCGAGGCGGCGCTTCGCGCCGCGGGGGGGCCGGCCCCGCCGGCCCCGCCGTCCGGGGGTGGTCCGACAC